>JARRLJ010000315.1:7332-10275 GCA_037387025.1 Gemmatimonadales bacterium | reverse complement strand
CATCTGGGGTGAGGAGATAGAGCTGCCGCTCGAGGTCGAGGAGGAGAAAGCGGACACGGGGCGGTGAGAAGAGTCGGTACGAGACGGGCAGTGACGGCAAGAGACGGTAAGGGTCCACCCACCTCCCATTCGCGTTTTGCGCGCGGCCCTACTTCGCCAACTCGTACACTCTCACATGCTCGATCCCCAACTCATCCCTCCAAACACCCAGCACGTAATCATCGCCTACTTCACTGAGTGCGAATCGGTCGGGCAGTGACAAGGTCCCCAGCATCTCAGCTTCTGCGTTGAACACGGTCCAGCGCGACACCATATCAGCCGGACGCTTATACTCCTCGACCCATAGATTCCCCATAACATCCACCAGAATCGCATCGTACGCAGGCATGGTTGCGGGAACCGGTGAGCTGTTGAACACGACTGTAAGCAGCACCCGCATCTGCTCTGGCGCGTCCCCGCCAAGTTGTTCTTCCCGCAGCACCGCGACGTCCGCGTCAGTAACCTCGATCGGAACATGCTGCTTGCGTACTATCGATTCCAGTGTTCCGTCCGTCGTATGAACGCGTACCTCGTACTCGTCGTTCGACGCGACATACACCCGATTGCCGTTCACGGCGTATTTGATCGATCTTGCGAACAGCGGAGGTCCGGTGAACACCAGGTTGCTCGAGTGAAACGCATACATCTCGGCACCCGGGTAGGCGAACAGACTGTCCTTGAACTCACCCTCGGCGTTGACGACGTAAAGTGGCTCGACTGGCCGGATGGTCTGTTGATCGGCATCCCCCGGAACCGCCGCAATCCCGCGCGCCAGCACTGATCCATCATCGAGCACGTCAACCGCGCGGGCCATTCCGGCACCATCTATCGCTCTCACCGGTATCGAGCGCACGAACCGACCGTCCGAGTCGAATATGGAAACACGCGCCAGATTGCCGTCGTTCACTGCGATAGAGTCACCGCGATATCGTCTCACCCAACTGATGAGACGAAACTCTCCGGGCCCCTCGCCATCACCACCTGCATCCATTAGGTGAACACCCGATTCATCGTAGAACCGGATCTGGTTTGTGCCCCTGTTACCGACTACGATGCGGCCATCGGGTAGTTGGATTGCATTAGCCACGCTGTAAAACTCGTAGTCTGGATCGTTCTCCAGGGTTCCGATGTCCAAGAGTGGTTGCTCGCCCAAGCGCCACTCATCACCTTCGTTCCATGTGGCGGCGGTGTTGTTGACCACTCGCACTCCAGCACTGTCGCGCACGGTGAAGGGATCGGACCCATCGGATTCTCCGCCGCAGCACCAGAGCAGCAGTGGGAACAGTAGTGCAACCTCTGGGCAGGGCCGGCCCCACCACCCATCCCCGTGTGTCCGCATGGCCCTCGTCCACCTTCGTTTTTCCTCGTCTGCTCTCGTCCGTCTACCGCGCCTCACCTCTGCCCCCTCTCCCTGCCCTGCCTCTCGACCAGGAGTTCAACGGCACGCTCGAGCTGCAGGTCACGCCCGTCGGCGATTGACGCCGGAGTGTCGAGGACCTCCACATCAGGCGCCAGCCCGACGCCGACGAAGTCTTCACCCTCCGGGGTCATGTCACGCTTGCTCGTGATGCCGGCGTAGATGCCGTGCGGGAGCCGCAAGATCAGCGGCTGGCCGGTGCTGCCTGCCGTCGTGGTCCCCATTGTGGTGACCTGCGACATCTGCTGCATCACCAAGACGAAGTTCTCTGCGGCCGAATACGTATAGGCGCTCTGGAGCAACACGGTTGGGACGCTCAGCGCCGGTCCCGGTGCAGGATCCAGCACCTGCAACTCCGTTTCGATCGTGGCGCTCCCCTCTCCGTACGCGCGATACTCCTCGGAAGCGTTCCGCCGGGATCCCCAGGCCTTGTAGGCGGCAACGTGTTTCGGCGACGTCCATCTCATCACCGGCACGGGGCCATCTGTGAAGTAGCTTCCGATCTGATCTCCGTACGCGGAGTTGCCTCCACCGTTGAGGCGCACGTCTACGATGATGCCCCGCGCTCGCTCACGCAGTTGGGGCACGATCTCCTCGAACCGCTCGACTACGGCCTCGTCCCAGAAGACGTGGATAGCCACGTAGGCGATGTCGTCCTCCAACCAACGCCATTCGAAGTGGGGTTTGTTGACGCGGCCATGTCGGACCCAGTCGGCTTGAGCGAACTCCTCCAGCGGTTGGCGCACGAACGCTTCGCTGTGCACGGAGCCGTCGGGAGCCACGAAGCCGAGCGTCACCTCCGTTCCCGGTCGGCCCATTAGGGCACCGGCGATCTGTTCGTCCTCACCCATCAGGGACATGGCGAATTGGTATTGAGGGGTCGACGCCGCGACCCAGGGATCGACATGCTCCGCTAGATACTGCCGCAGAGGTATCCCGTCGATCTCGTTCACCACCGATCCGACGGGGATTCGGTCTGCGAGACCGGAGGCGATGTTGGTAACCGCTGCCTCGTTTCCGGCCGGCGACAACTCGATGAACGGTTGCGCTCCGTACGCCGGCCACAGACGTCGCGGCAGAATGATGTTGGTGTGCGCCTCACCGAGCAGGTCGCTGAACTCGATGGCCAAGCGGAAAAACTCAATGTCGGACTCGACTGCAAGCGCGCGCTCGCAATACTCAGCGAACGTGGCGTCCCAGTCGAGTTCAGGAACACGGTCCCAGAACGCGAAGTTGTATTTCACTTCGCTCCAGAAGGTCGCCAGTGTCAGGATCCGGTCGGCCGGAGGAACGGTCAGCTGGGTCCCGTCGGGAACGCTGTCCTGGCCCACGAGGTTGGTGGGGAAAGAAGCGCAACCGATCAATACTGCCAGCACGGGTAAACGGGCGGAAACTCGCATAGGGTC
This sequence comes from Gemmatimonadales bacterium, assembly GCA_037387025.1. Taxonomy (GTDB): domain Bacteria; phylum Gemmatimonadota; class Gemmatimonadetes; order Gemmatimonadales; family GWC2-71-9. Next base: position 7,413 of record JARRLJ010000315.1, on the reverse strand, counting down.
ACTGACCTTTGTCGATTATGTCAACTCAATACGGCTCGACGGGAATGGAGGATTCGTTCACGGCAGGACCTGAATCCACGG
>JARRLJ010000315.1:0-7324 GCA_037387025.1 Gemmatimonadales bacterium | reverse complement strand
TTACCCTCGTCCCACTTCGTTCACCACCCGATCTCGTTCGCGGTCGGGAACGATGGCGGCGGCACGGTTCCGATGGCCTCGACCGTGTACGCGCCGGCCCAAGAATCAGGTGGCGCGTCGCTGTCGTCCACGTGGTTGTTCACCGGCTTGAGTCCATGCTTCAGGTACGCCGCGATCGCCCAGAGATCGTCGTCGGACATGTGGCGCCAGTACTGCCACGGCATGAATGGCGCCAGATACTTGGGATTCACGGGGAAGTTGCCCTCGCCGGGCGTGGTCGACGTGATCTCGACGTCCGGCGTTTCGCTGGGACGTAGCCCGTAGCGCAGCGCGTTGAAGATCTGTCGCTCGCTGAAGCGGCCGATGCCGGTAGCCATGTCCGGCGTCAGGTTGCGTGGGCGGCTACGGAAGCATGGGGTTGCTTCGGGGTCCCCTCCCGCGCACGCACCGAGCAACAATTCCGGCTCGGGATTCGCGTCGCCCGTGAGCCAGCCGTCAGCCGCCGGATTCACGAAGCCACCGTGACACCCGCCGCAGTCATGCCGGACCACAACCGCGCGGCCGCGCAGCACCTGGTCGAGATCGGCCGTTCCAGCTGCTGGCATCGTCTCGTTTGCAGTCGGGAACTCCGGCGCCGGATATCCCCCGTACTCTTCAGCCGCATACCACTCCGCCCAGAAATCGGGCGGTCCCTCGCTGTCCTCGACTCTATGCCGAACCGGCTTGACCCCACGCTTGAGGTAGGCCGCGATGGCCCAGAGATCGTCGTCGGACAGGTGGCGCCACGCCGGCCACGGCATGAATGGCGCCAAATACTTGGGATTCACCGGGAAGTTGCCCTCACCGGGCGTGCTCGACGTGATTTCGACGTCCGGCGTCTCGCCCGGACGCAGCCCGTAGCGCAGTGCGTTGAAGATCTGGCGTTCGCTGAAGCGGCCAATACCGGTGGCGTTGTCCGGCGTGATATTCCGCGCATAGGTGTGAAACGGGCCGACCTGGAAGTCCTGTACCTCTGGTGGAAGGGCGCCGGTATAGCCCGCGAGCCAGCCTTCAGCCGCCGGATCGGCACCGCCGTGGCAGCCGCCACAGGCGCTCTCCATCACCAACTGCCGACCGCGGAGCACTTGCTCGCCATCCGCTTCGGCGCGGTGCATGTTCGGCACCCCATTCGTGAATGCCACCACTGCGCCCGTACCTACCACCACGGCGGGTAGCGCCAGCCACCATTTGATCCGCCGCGACCTGCTCGTTCCTCGCGTCATCTCTTTGTCTCCTTGTTTACTTGACTTCGAGCACGCCCATCATGCCGGCGTCCTCGTGGGTGAGGATGTGACAGTGGAACATCCACTTCCCGGGGTAGTCGTCGAACCGCACGACCAAACGCACCGTCTGATGCTTCGGTACGTTCACTGTGTCCTTCCAACTCGGGTACGGCTCCGGCACCCCGTCGCGTTCCAGCACCTGGAACCGGAACCCGTGTAGATGGAACGGGTGGTCCATACCAACGAGATTCTCGACCTGCCAGATCTCGGTCGTGCCAAGCCGCGCACGTATGTCGATGCGGCTCATGTCCATCGCATTGCCGTTTATGAACCCCTGCGTGAGGGACAGAACCTGGGTTGCCACCACGTCCGTTGTGTCGAGGGGCTCGACCACGCGCAGCGTCGTCGGCAATTCGACCGGCGGAACCGGTTCATCGTCGGTGTATTGGAGGGTGAGGAGATCCCGCGGTTGATCCCAGTCCGCCGGCCGCGTTTGGTAGATGTAGCGATTGTACGGAAGATCCTGCAGCACGGTCCGCTCTCCCGGAGACCCCGTACCGCGCACGAGCAGTTCGACGCGCTCGGTATTGGCCACCAAGATCTCATCGGTTTCCACGGGGTGCTCGAATAGCCCACCGTCGCTCCCCACGTGCAAGAACGTGTGACCCGGAATCGTCAACCGGTACACGCGCGCCGCGGAGGCGTTGATGACGCGCCACCGCTGCACTTCGCCGGCGCGAATACGAATCGTGGGCATGATCTGGCCGTTCACGAACATCACGTCACCTTCACGCCCGTTCTCGAAATCCACCCGGCCCTCGGGCGACTGCGGATCCGACAAGTCAATCGACCCGTCAGGACGGAATCGATTGTCGTACAGGATGATGAGCTTTTCGGTCAGTGTGGCTGGCAGCGGGTCGTCAGGCGCGCGGACCACGAACGCGCCGAACAGCCCCTTCCCCATCTGATACTGGGTGCGGGCATCGGGATGCGGGTGGTACCAATACGTACCGGCCGTGCCAGGCTGGATCGTGAACACGTAGTCCAACGTTTCGCCCGGCCCGACCGGATCGAACGGACTGCCGTCGGCATGGAACGGGAGGTGAATCCCGTGCCAGTGAATCGTACTCGGCTCGCTCAGCTCGTTCCGGAAGTGCACGATCACTCGGTCACCTTCCCGCGCCTCGATCGTCGGCCCCGGCACCTGCCCGTTGAACGCGATCACATCGGTCTCGACGTTGAACGCGATCACATCGGTCGCGACGCCCGGCATCAGAGACAGACGCGTTTCGGACGCCGTGAGCGTCACTTCTACGGTGCGTGGTTCGCTGGATGCGTTCTCTAGAACCGATGGAGCGGTGAGGGTGTCGGTGGCCAAGTAAGTGGTGATGTCGAGTTGATGCTGCCGATGCGGAACGGCGTAGTCGTTGGCAGGGAATGCTCCAGCGAGCAGGACCACTGTCCCAACCAGTAGGCCGTGAGTACGACGTACCATACCTCCCCCTTCCGGTGACCGGGGGTCTTGATTGTGTGTGGTGCCGTCGGAGGCTTGTCGAGCGGAATCGTCACAGAGACGTTCTAGTGCAACGTCTAGAGGGTGGCGCTGTGTTGTATTCCGACGGCGACTCTAAGGGCGACCGGCCAAATTACGGAACGACACCCAAGCCGTCAATTTCGCACCTTATTTCACAAGCATGGCGGACGGGAAGAGACGATAAGGGGCGGTCAAAGACGGTAAGGGTTGATGAGGGTTCCACCCTGCATCCCAACCGGCGTTCATACGTGGCCGACCATTAGCGGCCTTTCCTGATACTCGGCACGCCGTGCGTACCTCGTGAAAACGGGTAGCGGGAGCGGAAGCTCGATTGATGTCATCAGTTCCCGGCTCCCTGCTCCCTCGCGTCGCATCGTCCTACGTCGGCACCCGCGCCCACGCAGTCACATGCGGCGGCAAGATCACCGGCCGCTTCGCCGCAACTACCTCTTGGCGAACTCGCGCGGCAAGTGTCTCAACATCAACTTCTTCAGAGGTCGCGATTCCGTACTCCTCGATCAGAGGAAGCAAGCTGCGTAGGCTGCTGGCCACATACTCGTAACCCGACCACGATGCGGGACCGCCCATCGGAGCCGTCCAACCCAAGACGGGCTCCGGCAAACCGGCATCCACGAAAGTACGGTAGAGATCCCGGCCCATTTCTGTGTGCGCACCGGAACAGCGGAACACCTCGATCACCCAATCGATGATCTTGTCCATGAGCGGCGTGTCCGGATGGGTGAGCGACCGATACGGCGTGAAATCCAGCTCCTGGAACGCTACGATGCCGCCCCGGCGAAGCCGGGCTGCGAGTTCTCTCAATGCGTCTGCGGGATCGGACATGTACATGAGGACCAGGCGCCCGGTGACTGCATCGAACTGTCCCGCGAGGTCGAGAGTCCGAGCGTCTCCTTCTATAAAGGTGACGTTGGCAAATCCCGCCTCCTTCGCACGCGCTCGAGCGGTCTCGAGGATCTCGCCGTTCATGTCCACTCCGACAACTTCCCAGTCCGAACCCACCAACTCGGCCGAAGCAAACGCCACGTCCCCACTCCCGCTGCCGACATCGAGGACTCGCATCCCGCGCCCGATGCCAGCCTCTTCGAAAAACCGCCGAGTCACGCGTTCGTACAATTGCGACTGCAGAATGAGACGCTCGGCCTCCTCCTTGGTACGGCCCATTGTGTACGTCGCATCGGTCTGCACCGCGTTACCAGAAACAGCCATTGTGGTCCCCTTCCCTGTGTGGCCAACTCGCTAGTATGGAGTCAGCCGTGGTCTGCCCGACGAATCGGTAGTCATGGTCCTCGTAGCAAGCGTGACAAAGTAGGGGGATTGCCCTCAGGTGCAAGCTGTTCAGGCAAACGGATAAGAACGGCGGTCAGAGACTGGCAGTGGCTGTCGCTACGGCTGCTCACCCTAACCTTGCCATTACAAGAGTTGATATTATAATTGTTGATAGATATTGCAGATACTTATTTTGAGGATGGTCTTGCTATGACCAAGGCTCCAGCGCTGACGAAGCTCACCCCCGCCATGTTCCACATCCTACTGGCGCTCTCGGAAGGGTCCCGGCACGGGCTCGGTATCCTCAAGGAGGTGGAGCAATCAGGAGACGGCGTGAAGCTTGGGCCCGGCAAGCTGTATTGGTCGATCAACAAGCTGGTCGAGTTGGGCCTGATAGATGAATCCCACGACCGGCCGCCGCCCGAATCTGACGATCCTCGAAGACGTTACTACTGCATGACCGAGTTGGGCCGGGCCGCGCTCACGGCCGAGGCTAATCGGCTGGACAAGGTGGTGCAGCGGATCAAAGCCAAAGGCATTCTCGATCCGGGTGCGAGCCGATGACGTCGCAACACAGCGCCGATGAAGGCGGCGGCGGGTCCGAGCGGATCTACCGTCTGCTGCTGCTCCTCTATCCGCGAAAATTCCGTCTCGCCTACCGCTCCGAGATGATCGAGGCATTCAGATATAAGCGCACGCAGGCAACGTCTGCCGTACGCTTCTGGGGCTGGCTGCTGCTACGCGATCTGGTACCCACGGTGCTCCTTGCATGGCGGTCCACACGCACAGCAACCGTTGGCATCCGGGGGTCATCAAGCAAGGCAAAGCGGCGCGATGAACAGCGCCTGCAAGGAGGGACAGTGACGTCACACGACGGGCGCGGTGCACTGTTAACTGACCTCGCTCGCGACATACAATATTCGATTCGGACTCTGGTTCGGACACCCGGGGTAACCGTTCTCACGATCCTGATACTCGCCATGGGGATCGGGGCCAACACCGCCATCTTGAGCGTGTTCAAGGCGGTGTTCCTCGAACCACTGCCGCTGCCCCAGCCTGAGGAGCTCACATTCATCTGGAACACGAACGCCCGACGGGGTGGCTTCGGCCCATCGAGTTTCCCCGACTTCCTAGACTGGCAGGCGCAGAACCGGACTCTCGAGGCAATGGGCGCGTTTGGAGGTACCTATCTCAACCTCACCGAGGGCGACGAGCCGGTGCGCATCAGGGGTGCACACGCCACTTCTAGCGTGTTCGACGTTCTCGGTGTGCAACCGGCATTGGGGCGTGCGTTCTTGCCGGAAGAAGATCTCTCGGGGATTCCGGTGGTCCTATTGTCCCACACTCTCTGGAAGGAGCGGTTTGGCGCCGAAACTGACATCGTGGGCAGCACAATCGGTGTAAACGGAGCGCCACATACTGTTATCGGTGTCATGCCCGAGGGGTTCGTTCACCCGACGCCGTGGGGTTTCAACGATCCGTACCAGGCCTGGATTCCGCTCAGAAGTGACGCTTGGGTCAAGAATCGCAATAGCTACTCCTACCAGGTGATTGCGCGATTGCGCGATGGAGTGAGCATCGGAACGGCGCAGGCCGATCTGGACCAGGTGTCGATCAGGCTAGAGGACGAATACCCTGTGACGAACGTGGATCAGCGCGCCTGGGTGGTCCCGCTACACGGGCTGCTGTTCGGCGAGGCAGGTTTCCAAATCATTCTTCTGCTGCTGGCAGCGGGTGCTGTGCTGCTAATCGCGTGCGGCAACATCGCGAGCTTCCAACTCGCGCGCGCCAACAGTCGGCGCGTTGAGATGGCTGTGCGTGCGTCGCTCGGCGCCAGCCGCGGCAGGGTCATACGCCAGCTGCTCACCGAAAGCACCATGATCGCTCTGGCAGGCGGATTCGCCGCGGTGTTTCTGGCATACTGGAGCCTCGGTTTGCTCAAGGCACTGTTACCGCCCACCATTCCCCGCACCGGCGACATCCGGCTTGTCGCCATTGTATTGATCTTTGCGGCGGCGATATCGCTTGGCACCGGCGTTCTATTCGGTCTCGCGCCGGCCTTGGCAGCATCTCGCACGCAACTGACCGAGGTACTCAAAGAAGGGCAGAACTGGGATTGGTGTTGGCCAATGCCGGCCTGTTGTTGATTCAGTCGTACGCGACCTTGACCGAAGTGGATCAAGGTTTCGATCGGGAACAGACTCTCACCATGGCTCTGTCGTTGGACGGCGAACGCTACGATGAGGGGCAGGAAAGGCAGGCGTTCTACGACGAGCTGATGCCCCGCCTCGAGGCAATACCGGGTGTAACGAGCGCCGCCGCAACCAGCAAGCTACCATTGCTCGGAGGAACAAACGGTCCGTCTATTACCGAGGAACGCTATGCCCAGGATCCCAATCAAGACGGCATCCTCACCGAGCTGAGCGTGGTGGTGGGCAACTATTTCCAAGCCATGGGTATTCCACTGCTAGCCGGCCGTACGTTATTGCCGGAAGATGCCGACACCGTGAACGCCGGAGTGGTCATCAATGAGACGGCGGCCCGGCGGTTCTGGCCCGGCGAAGATCCATTGGGCAAACGGTTTGGCTTCGGCGGCGATCCACCCAGTTGGCTCACCGTGGTTGGGGTCGTTGGCGACGTCAGGCAATGGGGTGCGGAGCGCGCTCCTCGACCCGAAGTGTACACTGACTACCGGCTCAACTCCCGAACGAGGATGTTGCTCACGCTCTCGGCCGATGGCGATCCCGCGACACTGATAGGCCCCGCCCGAGAGGCCGGATTGTCGGTCGATCCGCTACAGCCGGTCTCCGAGGTCGCAACCATGGGTCAGATTCTATCTGCGCAGCTGTCCGGCCGTGAGTTCTATACATTGCTGATAACTCTCTTTTCGCTGTTGGCCTTGGTCTTGGCCGCCGCCGGCATCTATGGTGTGATGTCCTATTTCGTCGTACGCCGCACGAGGGAGCTGGGCATTCGCCTGGCACTGGGGGCGGGTCACTCTGGAGTCGTCAGCCTGGTGGTGCGCCGCGCGCTGTGGATAGTGGGGTTCGGGTTACTGTTGGGCATGGGTGGGATCTTTGTGTCCACCAGGATCATTGGAAGCCTGCTGTATAACATCCGGCCGCTGAACGTACCCACGATCCTATACGGGGTAGGATTCCTCATGGTCGTGGGAGTAGTTGCCTCGTTGATCCCGGCGTTCCGCACCACGCGCATCTCACCGGTGACGGCGCTGCGGATG
>JARRLJ010000314.1:0-4098 GCA_037387025.1 Gemmatimonadales bacterium | reverse complement strand
CCACGGCGGCCGCAGAGACCGGCGCAGCGTCAGTCCGGGAATCTCCGGTGTCTCTCCGAAGGGGTACGTCACGAGGTCTACGGTATGGCCCAATCGTGACAGCGCTCTGATTCTATGCAATACGCTGAACGGAGTCCCTCTGGGACGAAAGAACGGCTGTGGAGCCACCATCAATATGTGCATTGAACCTCTACTGTTTAGCAGTCATTGGTCGTACGGTACCGTCCATGACATTGGTGGTAACACTAGAAGATCGTATAAATGAACGGTGCCAACGCCGATCCCTGGGCGAACACCAGGAGCGAACCGACCAAGAGCATGACTACTATGATCGGCAGCAACCACCACTTCTTACGCACTCGCATGAACGCCCAGAACTCCCGCAAGAGGCTGAATTGGCTCATCTCGGCTCTCCCTCTGGTATATCCCTACTCAGCTCAGAATTGACGATTCATTTGATCCGCGCCCTTGCTCTCGTGGACCACCCAGAAGCTGTCGTCGGTTGCGTTACGGTCAATGGGGTTGTGTCGCAACATTCGCATCAACACACCCATTGGAACGATTGCCACATAGTACACGATTGCCATGAATATCGGTGTCGTGACTTTGGATATCGCATGCGCGAATGCCATCCAACCACGCTCTATTGGCCCCAGCCTGGTGGGCACGATCAGCCCGCCTAGCAGCAACCCAGCTCCTATGATTCCCGCAACCAACGCGGTGGTCTCCCGATCGCGCCACAACAGCAGCGCCGCGAGCGCCAGGAAGGCGATCCCTAGCGTCAGTCCAAAGCGCCTGCCCTGGGCCGGTGTCAGTCGAGCTGAAACTCTTCGCGCCATTCCGTGAGTTCCTCCCACTCCGGCTGTCCTGTCTTGTTCAGCAAGAATGGGCCCAAAACCAAGTAATCGATGTGAGTCCGCATGAAGCAGCGGTACGCATCCTCCGGACTGCAGACGATAGGCTCGCCTCGAACGTTGAACGACGTGTTCACCAGAAGTCCGTACCCGGAAATGGTCGCAAATCGCTCGATTAGGTCGTAGTAATCCGGGTTCGTGCGGCGATCCACGGTCTGGATACGGGCCGAGTAGTCGATGTGCGTTACTGCGGGAATGTCAGACCGCGGCACATTGAGTTTCTCTATACCCCACAGAACGCGTTGCTCCTCAGTCATTTGTATCCGTCGTTCCTTCTTGACGGGCGCGACGAGCAGCATATAGGGTGACTCGCGATCTATCTCGAAATAGTCGCTCACGCGGTCGCACAGCACGCTGGGGGCGAACGGACGAAAGCCCTCCCGAAACTTGATCTTGAGGTTCATCTGTGCCTGCATCCTGGGGCTGCGGGGATCTCCCAAAATGCTGCGCGATCCCAGTGCGCGGGGGCCGAACTCCATTCGCCCGTTGAACCAGCCGACGACCTTCTCGTTAGCCAGTACTGCTGCCGTTCTGTCGAGCAACTCACTGCGGTCGAGCCGCTCATATACCGCCCCTCGAGAATCGAGATACTGTTGGATCGCTTCCGATGAGTACGATGGACCCAGGTATGCACCCTTCATCGAGTCCATCCCCGATGAAGTACTTCTGGAACGCTCACACGTGCGATGCCAGATGAGCTGTGCCACTCCAAGGGCTCCACCAGCATCACCGGCCGCCGGTTGAACCCACAGGTTCTCGAACGGTCCCTCTCTCAACAGGCGCCCGTTTCCGACGCAGTTGAGCGCTACACCTCCGGCAAGACAGAGATTCCGCATCCCTGTTTCGCGGTGAACGGAGCGTGCCATCCGCAGCATGACTTCTTCCGTCACATCTTGAACGGATCGGGCCAGATCCATCTCTCTCTGGGTCAGCTTCGATTCTGGCACTCGGGGCGGTCCTCCGAACAGGTCTGCAAATGCCTGGCTGGTCATTGTGAGACCGGACAGGTAGTTGAAGTACTTCTGATTCAGCTTAAAGGAACCATCCTCGCGCAGGTCGATCAGCTCACGGTATATCAAGTCCACGTACTTGGGCTCCCCGTAGGGTGCAAGTCCCATGACCTTGTACTCGCCGGAGTTCACCTTGAATCCTGTGTAGTACGTGAACGCCGAGTAGAGCAGGCCGAGCGAGTCAGGCCAGTGGATCTCATGACTCAGCTCGATGGAACTGCCACGGCCCACTCCCATCGACGCCGTGGCCCACTCACCCACGCCGTCCATTGTAAGAATGGCCGCCTCTTCGAAGGGTGAGGGGAAGAACGCACTCGCGGCATGCGATTCGTGGTGTTCTGCGTATTGGAGCTTCCCCTCGTACCCTAGTTCGTCGCGGATCCGCTTCTCCATATGCAACTTCTCTTTGAGCCAGAGCGGCGCTGCTTTCAAGAACGAGCGAAATCCCCTAGGGGCCACTCCGAGGTACGTCTCCAGTATGCGTTCGAACTTGAGGAGGGGTTTGTCGTAGAACCCCACGTAGCTGAGGCTCGACGGATCAACGCCACCCTCGGTCAAACAGTATCGAATGGCGTTGCGGGGAAACGAGGCGTCTCCCTTCTTGCGGGTGAACCGCTCCTCCTGGGCCGCCGCTATGATCTCTCCATCACGCAGCAGGCAGGCAGCGCTGTCGTGGTAGAACGCGGAAACACCGAGGATGTTCACTGCGGCCATCGCAAGAATTCCATAGATCAACTCGACCACTTCGGGGTGCAACTGCTGGGCGCAGAAGCGAACACCGCAGGTCCCTTGGCTAAATTCATGCAAAAAAAGAGCTTATGCGCAGCGGCCTCGGGCCGGACAGTACGCTCCGCGATTCAATGTTGCGTTCCTGCAACAGTCATGGATAGGACCATCCTCAAGAGCCGCGGAAGGCAGCTCCGGCCAGGGGAACGGCTCTTGCTTTTTAGCCTCGAGGTTAACCCAGATCAGTCGTTGATAACAGCAGGTGTCGATCCCGGAGGCTCAATCAATGACGTCGGCTTTCCGACCCAGATTTCTACTATCTGCCGTCATCCTGGCCGGCGTGGTGATGCTGGCCGGAGCGTACGTGCTCCGCGACCGAATCTTGCCCTGGGACTCGGACATTCCGGACGTTCACTTAGCCGAACATACACCTGTATTCAAGGGGACGTTGCGAGTGTCGTTCTACGACAGTCTGGCACACACAACCCAACCTCAGGGGCACCGCTCGGTTTTCGTGAACGGAGCCGACTACGACGGCATGGAGGACAACGACATCCGAGGAATGCTGGACGGGACTTTTCAATGGGGTTGGAACCAGCCCGGACAGATTCATGTCCGGATAGGTCGGCGAGGGCGCAGCCTCTTCTACGGGGAATTCGAGCTATACCGCGTACTGCATCGCTGGAGCGAGATCAGGCTTCCGCCAATGGCACACGTCGTCACGGCCAAGCTGATCCTCGAGGTTGAAGGGGAAGTTCAAACCCCAACTCGGCTGATGCTTTACGAGGTGAAGCGCGATTGGAATCCCGGAACCGGCGGTGTGGACCACGACAACATCAGCCCGCCGAACGTCGGTGAGGCGTGGTGGAACGATGCCCGATTCAAAGAGGAGTCCTGGGGATTCACGGCGATTCCCGCAACTCAGCACGCCGCCCACAGCTCGTATTAGAGTGGGAAAGTGAGTCCGAGGTGCAGTCGTGGGAACACGACGTCTCTCTGGAGTATGGACGTACGTACTCCCTGGAACCCATGCAGGCGCACGGGGCAAGCTTGTTGTCGGTCAGTCTCATCGGTGAGAACGACGGTGATTTGCCGACTCTGGAAGTGGTGGGAGGAGTCAATCGCACGGCCGGAACGCTGACCCCCGTCTCGCAACACTTGATCGCGCCGTGGAATTGGGTGCAAGTAACCTTGGTCGCCGCCCACGACCCGGTGATCCTGGGACAGCCATTCGTAGCCGAACTCAAGAACACCTGGGTTAGAACCGGCCCACCAGAAGAGCAGCTCGTTCCCTGGACGTTCATTTCCCCAAGTGGTACGACGACGGAGATTCAAGCGCGCTACGAAGGCAAGAACCGCTGGACCGTGGAGTTTCTACCCGATGAGCTCGGGCCGTGGCAATACAGCTGGAGCGACGATTTCGTGGAGAACACCTACCACAGCGCCCC
>JARRLJ010000313.1:0-7120 GCA_037387025.1 Gemmatimonadales bacterium | reverse complement strand
GATTGGGTCCTACCTCGATTCCGACCGAAACTGTGAATATCATGAAGATGTGCCGCTGTGAGTCATCCTTCGCTCAATCTTAAACTGCAGGTACACTCCTCACTAGGCGTGCGTCATTCTTTAGCACGAACTGAGCCAGGAGGTGCGCGGTGTCGTTCCTGAGATCGAGTATTCGGTGGCGACAGCAATCATACGTCCGTGGAATGACACGGTTGTCCAGACGCGGGTCCAGCGCCCACGGCGATCAGCGGGGTGTGGCAGCACAGGTTGTCGGTTCCCCTCGCTAATAACAGCATCATCTCCGGGAGCCAGTATGAGGATTCTCTTCGAAATCGATGTATCCCCCAGATACCGGGCGCGTCTCTGCTGAACTCCTAGCGGAGCGACAAGAGCTGGCCTTACCATAACTGCGCGTAGGAGTACAATTGCTGGGTCGCGGACCGCGAACGAGCGGTCCGGCTCCCTTGTAGCTAGCGAAAGCGAGTGATGACCATGACGGAGAAAGTGGTACTGGCATACAGTGGTGGGTTGGACACGTCGGTGATCTTGAAGTGGCTCATCCTGAAGGGCTTCGACGTGTTGGCCTACATAGCCGACGTAGGGCAGAGTGACGATGTGAAGGCTGCCCGGCAAAAGGCGCTCGATACGGGTGCCAGCGTGGCGCTGGTGGAAGATCTCCGCGAGGACTTCGTCACCGATTTCATATTCAAGGCGTTCAAGGCCAACGCATTGTACGAGAGCCGATACCTTCTCGGCACCGCATTGGCCAGACCGCTCATCGCCAAGCGGCAGATACAGATCGCCTTCAAGGAGGGTGCCCACTACGTAGCGCACGGGGCAACTGGTAAGGGAAACGACCAGGTGAGATTCGAGTTGGCGTACTACGCACTCAATCCGGGGATCCGGGTCATCGCACCATGGAAGGACCCAGAGTTCCTGGCGCAGTTCAAGGGCCGTTCGGACCTCCTAGCGTTTGCACAAGAACACGGGATCGAAGTGACCGCGACCAAACGAAAACCGTTCAGCGAAGACGACAATCTGCTGCACATCTCGCACGAAGCCGGTATCCTCGAGGACCCCATGTATGAGGCGACCGAGGAAGTGTACTCTCGGACTACGGCCCCCGAAGCCGCACCCGATGAACCCAGCCGTATCGCGATCACCTTCAAGGATGGGGTACCCGTGCTGGTGAAGAATCTGGACGACGGTACTGAAGAGACGAGCCCACTAGAGCTCTTCCAGTATCTGAACGAACTGGGCAGCCGGCACGGGATCGGCCGGTTGGACATGGTGGAGAATCGCTATGTCGGGATCAAGTCACGCGGGGTCTACGAAACCCCGGGAGGCACCATCCTCCACGAGGCACACCTCGACATCGAGGGCATCGCGATGGACCGGGAGGTGCTCCGGCTCCGCAACATGATAACGCCGCGGCTGTCGGAATTCATTTACAACGGCTTCTGGTTCAGTCCCGAGATGGACTTTCTCATGGCTGCAGTTGACAAGAGCCAGGAAGTGATCGACGGCACGGTATACCTGAAGCTCTACAAGGGCCATGTCATAGCGATCGGACGGGAGTGTTCTTCGTCGCTGTACGACCAGGAACTGTCCAGCATGGATGTTGCCGGTGGCTTCAATCAGCAGGACTCGGAGGGTTTCATCAAGATCAACGCGATCAGACTCATGGCGCACAACGCCATCATGCGGAAGAAGCACAAGCACTGGGGTGTCGAGTAGCATCTGACGGTTCTGGCAGGTCGGCTAGTTCACGGTCTGGTATCGGCCAACACACCGCGATCGATCAAACAATCGACGTTGTCGTGCAACCAGAGGAATGACGCCGGAGTGTGGGTCGATATCTTCTCCGACAACATCGCCGTAACCGCTCGTTTCTTCGTTGCACCGGCCACCAGCAGGACAATCTTCTTCGAAGCCAATATCTCCTGCATTCCGAGCGTGAACCCGAAGTGAGGCTTGCTCGTGGCCGACCGAACCATGGCATGCGCCCGCGTTTCCTCGGTCAACTGCGCCACGTGACAATGGGGTTTGAGAAACGGTCCTGGTTCGTTGAAACCGATATGTCCGTTGACGCCGAGTCCCAGTATGCAGAGGTCTATCGGTCCGCGTTGGGCCAAGTCGGATCGGACGCGCTCGCACTCCCGATTGGGTTCCTCCGAGCTCGAGGCAAATGATATGTACCGCTCGGGCGGTATTCCCAGTGGGTCCAACAACCGCGTACGGAGGTAATGACCGGCCGAGGCCGGATCGTGCGGGGCGAGACCTCCCCACTCGTCCAACATGATGACGTTGAGTTCTGCGAAGAGCTTTCTGTCCGCTTTTGCTTTCCTCGCTAATTCATCATACAAGCCACTAGGCGAGTTACCGCTCGCGGGGCACAAGAGCAGGCTTCTCTGCTGTTCGATTTCGTGGATAACCAGCGCAGCTGCCTGAAGGCTCAGGCTATCGTAGTCTTCGCAGTAGACGACATTCATGACATAGCGCTAATCTGAAATGCACTGCTTCCCGCTGCCTACTCTCGTACCTCAACGTAGCCACCCGCCTCGCCGCTCGGAATCATGGAAGACAGTCCTCGTGGTCACGTTGCCGCGGTCGATATCGGTCCCTTGACCTATAGGTCATGTCACCTATATTTCCACCTCCTACTCGACCGGGATGGCGCCATGCCTGATGCAACCAGCTACCTGCCGCTCAATCCGCGTGACTATCTCGTCCTGTTCTCCCTCACGGCCGGCGAACGACACGGCTATGGCATCGTGAAGGAGGTGGAGGATCAATCTGACGGCGCGGTGCGGATGGACCCGTCCAACCTGTATCGAACGCTGAAACGCCTGATCCACCAGGGACTGGTGCAGGAATCCGATCTGCGGGCGGGAGAAGCAGACAAGGAGCGGCGCCGCTACTACTCGATCACGGCCCTGGGGCGTGACGTCGTGCGCGCCGAGGCCGCACGGCTGTCCAAGCTCACTGAGGCGGCTGCCCAGCGCCGTCTGATTGCACGGTAGCCGGTCATGGCCCCGCACAATGATGCTCCGATCCTGAAGCTCGCTGCCCGGCTGTATCGGATACTCCTGCTGCTGCTCCCGCGGAGCATGAGGCGCCGCCATGGCGAGAGTATGGTGCAGACCTTTCGCGACGTGTACCGCGGCGAGTACGACCGCGGTGGCTACCCGGCGCTCGCTGCTGTGTGGTGGAGAGCTGTGGTGCAGACTGTCTCGGTTGGCGCGGCGGAACGGTTTGGCGTGCTCGGCCGGTCCCGCAAGCTGTCTGACTCATTTGGTGGTCGTTCATCGTACGTGGCGGATCGGCTGGGCCAGGACATTCGTTTTGCGGCGCGCTTTGAAGCGACTGCCATACCCCGATCCGGAGCGCCTGTTGTACCTGGATCACGGAAGCCACACGGTGCCCGACTTTCAGATGTGGCGGGAGCGCGCCGGCTCGTTCGAGCGGATCGTGGCAGTGTGGCCGAGGCAGATGGATATGCTCGGCGAAGGCGCCCCGACTAGAGTGGGCGTTGCCGGAGTGACGGCGGGATACTTCGACGTGCTGGGAATGCGTCCGTTTCGTGGCCGTCTGTTGCAGGATGCGGACTCGCACGGCCCGGAGCAGGTTGTGGTGCTGGCGTACTCCTTTTGGATGACTCGGCTTGGGGGCGAGGAATCGATTGTCGGACGGAGCCTGTTGCTGGACAACGCGTCGTATCAGGTCGTCGGCATCGCGCCTCCCGGATTCAGGCCGCCGCGGCGGCTGAGTCGGATGGACGTCGACATGTGGCGGCCGGAAGACCTGTCCCTCGCCGAGCTCCAGATAGAGACCCGCTACATGCTGTCGGTATTTGGGCGACTACGGGAGGGCGCTCGCATCGAGACGGCGCAGGCGGAGGTGGATGCGGTGATAGCCGCCATGGCCGAACGGTATCCCGAGCAATACGAGTCGTGGCACAGGGTGGTCCCGGTCATCACGTTGCACGCAGCAGAGATCTCTGAGGCGCGGGAACCGGTGCTCATGTTGTTCGGTGCTGTCGGTTTGATGCTCATGATCGCTTGCGCCAACGTTGCCAATCTGTTCCTCGCGCGCAGCACCGATCGAGAGCGTGAGATAGCGGTGCGCTCGGCCCTCGGAGCCAGTAGGACACGCATCGCCGTACAGCTACTGACAGAGAGCGTGTCACTCGCATTGGTCGGTGGCTTCGTGGGCATTGCAGTGGCTTACGCGGGTGTGCAGGCCCTCATCCAAGCAGCGCCGAGCGGCACACCCCGACTACATGAGATAGCACTCGACTACCGCGTGCTTGGATTCGCGCTGGGAGCGGCGGTTCTGACTGGCATTCTGTTCGGGCTCGCTCCGGCGCTCTACGCGGCCCGTGCAGACGCGATCCGCGGCCTGAGGGATGCGTCATCTCGCACGAGCCCGGGGAGAATGCGCGTCAAGCTCAAGCGCGCACTGGTGGTGGGCGAGATAGCGGTTGCGCTAGTACTGCTGGTGGGTGCCGGCCTGTTGTTCAACAGCTTCGTGAGACTCACCATGGTAGAGCCGGGGTTCGACCCCCAGCACGTTTTGGCAATCGAGCTGGATCTGTCGAGCCTGTTTGAGTCTGATGCGGAACGGGTCCAGTTCATGCGGGACGTCGTAGACCGGACGCGCGCCGTGCCCGGCGTGCAGCAGACGGCGGCCGGCTGGGTCATACCGTTTGGGGGCAACGGTCGCTGTTGTTGGATGACGAACGCAGCGGCCGGGGAGGCGAGTGACTCCACCCGCGTCGTGGTGCACGCTGTGAGCCCGGGTTATTTCGCGGCACTGGGTGTAGCGTTGGTTCAGGGCCGTGACTTCGATTGGCAAGACGACGAGAATGAGCCGGCGGCGGCGATAGTAACCCGAGCTCTTGCGGCGAGGTTGTTCCAGGACCAGAGCGCACTGGGCCGTACGTTCACCATCGGCCGGCGCAGCGCCACTGCGCTTCGGGTGGTGGGCGTGGTGGATGACTTCAAGTTCTGGAGTCTGTCGCGCGACGAAGACCTGGACATGTTTCTCCCGTTTGAAGGCTTCGGTGCGGATATCCCGTTCATAACCCTGGCAGTGCGAGCCGGTGGTGAGCTGGAGGGACTCGGGGGCCAACTGCGTGAGGCAATCTGGTCGGTCGAATCCCGACTGCCGATCCCGCAAGTCTTGTCACTCGACTCGCAGGTCAGCCAATCGATTGCGGAGCCTCGGCTGCTCTCGATTCTGCTGCTCGCCTTTGCCGGGTTTGCCATATTGCTGGCGGCGGGTGGCATCTACGGCACGATGCTCTACTCCGTTACACAGCGCACTCAAGAACTCGGGATCCGGCTGGCGCTGGGCGCGAGTTCAGGCAGAATCGTGCGGCACGTACTAGCTGGAGGAATGGTGGTAGCAGGTGTAGGGTTGGTGCTGGGTCTGGCCGGGTCGTATGCCGCCAGCCAGGTGCTGGCGAGCCAGGTGTTCGGCATCAGCCCGCATGACCTGCCGACATACGTGGCAGTCACCCTGTTGCTGGGCTTCATCGCGCTGATCGCCTGCTACATACCGGCCCGGAGAATCACGTCGCTCGATCCGGCGATGACGCTGCGGGACGAGTAAACAGGCGGCCGTCCGCTAGATGGCCTTTCCCCCTCTCTCCCCGGTCCGGATGCGGACGCACTCCTCGAGTGGGATGACGAAGACCTTGCCGTCGCCAATCTCGCCGTCGCCGGTGCGAGCTGCCTCTTGGATGGCCGCGACAGCCGGTTCGACGTATTGGTCGTTGACGCCGACGGTGATCTGGGTTTTCTGCACCATGCGCTGGCGCACGGCTTCGCCACGAAAGTACTCGATCTCGCCCTCCTGGCGGCCGTGCCCGTCGACCGTTTGCGCGGTGAGCCGGTACTGATCGCCTTCGTCGAGCGCGGCCTGTAGCGCGGCCTGAACGGTGTCGAGCTGCTCCGGCCGGATGATGGCCACGATGAGTTTCATGCGCTCCCTCCTTGCCGCGTTACGGGTGGTAGCCGCGCTCGCCGTGCACGGCGATGTCGAGGCCATCTCGCTCCTGGGCTTCGCTGACCCTGAGGCCGATGGTACGCTTCAAGAGCATGCCTATCACCAATGTTCCGACTCCTGCGAAGACAATGGTGGCGAGCACGCCGATGGCCTGCTTCCCGAGCTGCGCCCAGGACCCGGCAATGAGGCCCGCGACCGGCGTGAAGCAAAAGATGCCGGTCGCCAGAGCGCCCCACATACCGCCGACGCCGTGGACGCTGAAAGCGTCTAGTGAATCGTCCACGCCGGTACGGTGCTTGAGCCGCACGACGCCGTAGCACGCCAGCGAGGATACTGCCCCGATAACGATTGCCCCGAGCGGTGTTACGTGTCCCGCTGCGGGCGTGATTGCGACGAGGCCGGCTACGATGCCAGACGCCATCCCGACGCTCGTGGGCTTGCCGGTGTGCCACCACTCCACCAGCATCCACGTTAGCGCTGCCGTGGCGGCTGCCACCTGGGTGGTGGTGAACGCGAGACCGGCCACGGGACCCGCAACCGGGTGGTCCGCAGCCACCGCACTCCCGGCATTGAACCCGAACCAGCCGAACCACAGCAGTCCGGCACCGGTCAGCGTCAGCGTCAGGTTGTTGGGCAGGATCGCGCCCTGGGGGTAGTCCCGCCGGGGCCCGAGGATCCAGGCCAGGACCAGTGCCGAGACGCCGGCCGCGATGTGCACCACCGTACCGCCTGCGAAGTCGAGCACGCCGTACTCGAACAGCCAACCCCCGCTTGCCCACACCCAGTGGGCCAGCGGACAGTAGACCAGCGTGGCCCAAAGGAGGATGAACAGCATATAGGACGACAATTTCACGCGTTCGGCGATTGCGCCGCTGATCAGCGCCGGGGTGATGATGGCGAACTTGCCCTGGAACATTACGAACACCAACTCCGGGATCGCCTTGTCGCTGAACAGGCGGTCGGGTGCGATGCCCCGGAGCCCGACGTAATCCCACGACCATCCGAAGATGCCGCCGTGTGATTCCCCGAACGCCAGCGCGTAGCCCACCCGGATCCATTGAACGCCGATGATAGCCATGGCGATGAACGAGTGCATCATCGTGGTGAG
>JARRLJ010000312.1:0-3765 GCA_037387025.1 Gemmatimonadales bacterium | reverse complement strand
GCGGAAGGGTTGGGCGTTCCGCTCCGGTCTCTCCTCTCCCGTCTCCTGTCTCCCGTCTCTCGTCTCCCGTCTCTCGTCTCCCGTCTCCCGTCTCCCGTCTTCGCCATCCCGCTGACGCCCGACGTACGTGGTACCCGAATCCTACCAAGTGTAATCCCTAATTTCGCCGCGGTTAGCACGAAGTCATAGTACGTATGTGACTTAGGCTTGCTGAGACGGATCGGAAGTAGCGTTGCAAGCTGCAGGTAATTGGTGAGCCAA
Organism: Gemmatimonadales bacterium; assembly: GCA_037387025.1. Lineage (GTDB taxonomy): Bacteria > Gemmatimonadota > Gemmatimonadetes > Gemmatimonadales > GWC2-71-9. Next base: position 3,504 of record JARRLJ010000312.1, on the reverse strand, counting down.
CATTGCCAGGCGGCCGGCAGGCAGTTTGGAACTCGCCACCAATCAGTTGCCGGCGGGGAATAGAACCATGAAACTGACAACGCACGTTCTAGTGGCCGCAGTCCTCAGCCCCTGCTTGTCAGCGGTGGTTGGCGCGCAGGCTCCGGTTCCCATTCGAGAACAAACGCCGGGTCTCTTGGCCCAGGCTCAGATCGCGCCGGCCTCTGCACGGTTGGCCGCGTTTGCCGAGTTCCCGGGAGCAAAGATGGTCTCCGCGGCAATTGAGCGCCGCGACAATCGACTCATCTACGTCTTCAACCTCAAGCACGTCGATCACTTCGGAAACGAGCACGTGGAGATCGATGCCATGAGCGGCGAACCAGTCAACATTGAGTACTGCGTGCAAGTTGATCGCGACGGGAACGTCGTGCTCAAAGCCGCTCCCCAGATAGTCGCGCAGGCGCGTATTCGTTTCGTTGCAGCGCGAGATACTGCTCTGGCGAGAGCCGGCGGGGGACACATCATATCGAGTAGGCTGAGGGTGCTACCGTCGCCGGCGCTGTTTCTGTTTGATGTTGCGGTCGGTGGAGAGCCACCCGTCACCGAACGAGTTGCGATCCTGGCGTCCACAGGTTCAGTAGTACAGCCCTGAGCGAGGACGCCAGGCCCGCCAAGGTCATGTCAAACGCAAACCTGTGGGGCAGATGATGAGTGCAGAAGAGACGAAATCAGCAAAGGAAACGAACATTCTCGTACCGCTCGACGGCTCGCGGTTCGCCGAGTATGCCGTGCCTGTTGCGCTCGGGTTGATGGGAGAACTGACGGGTCATCTCAAACTCGTGTCCGTGTCCTCGAACGGCCATGCCGCGAAGGAATCCAGAATCAGCTCGATCTCTCCGGAACACGTAGAACCGCTCGACTCCGAGCTGGAAGATTATCTAAACCACCTCGGTGACGTCATCGAGAGGTCAACCAACGCACCCGTGTCTCGAGTGGTGTTGGCAGGCAAGGTACCCAAAGCGTTGCTGGAGTTTGACCGACTTTCGCATCCGGATTTGATCGTCATGTCTACGCACGGTCGCGGCGCGCTGAGCCGCGCGTGGCTTGGAAGCGTCGCTGATTGGCTCATACGCCATATGTCGACGCCAGTCGTTCTAGTACACCCCGAGGGTCAGGCAGAATGCAACGTCACCGAACCCAAGCGAGTCAAGCGCCTTCTCGTACCACTCGATGGATCTGAGCTTGCCGAAGGCAGCCTGTCGTGGGCCGAGCGTATCATGGCAGCGAGTGGTGCTTCGTGCACCCTGCTACGCGTGGCGAACACATCGTTCCCGGCATGGTCGCCAAATCTGCACCGTGGGTCACACGATACGTCAGACTATACCGAAGTCAGCTGCACTCAGTCACAAGAGTACCTCGACGAGGTCAAGGCTCGCTGCTCCGAGAATGGCTTTGAGGTCGACACGATGGTGGAGAGGGAAGGACCTGGAGCAGTCGGGATTCTCCGCTGTGCGGATGAGACAGAGGTAGACCTCATCGTCATGGCATCTCACGGCCGCGGCGGGTTGAAGAGGCTGCTCCTTGGAGGTGTCGCTGACAAGGTAGTGCGTGCAGCGAACGTTCCAGTCCTCCTGGTTCGACCCGAGTAGATATCCGCGGGCGCGCGGCCGACCGTACGGGGGGAACAGGAGATTCTGGCTCGTTGAGCTCGACTCGAGAGACGCGCTAGCTTGTTTCGTCGCTATGCTTTCTCAGGGCGACTGCAACTGTGGCTCTCAGCTCGTCGGAGGAGAATGGTTCCGACAGTATCTCGTCCGCGCCCGCCTTCAGTGCATCGACGGCATTTCTGACACTGGGTCTAGCCGCGATCACGATGATAGCCGCGTTACGGTGACCCATACGGACTTCGTGAATCAACTCGCAACACTCATCACACGGCTGTCTCAAATCAGCAATGACCGCTGCCGGGCCAGTCTCCATCATTGGATCCAACTCTGCATAACCAGCGTCCAGGGCCACCACACGGTAGCCAATGTCCGAGAGGATTCTCTCACAGTTGGCACGAACTGCGTCGTCACGGTTGAGAACGAACACTGTCGGCTGGTATTCCGAAACAGTCATCTGAGGCCCAGAGTTACAGGAGGTCGGTGAAGCACCCCAACCGGCCGTCTGATCGCCGTTCTGAACGACGAGCACTACGGCCTGGATCGCGGCAGCCCCAACTGTGCGGATACAGCCTATGGGGTCGCAAAGGCGGCAGCAATGCGTAGTTGGACCTAGCCGCGTTTCGGTTTCTGCGTATCGCTAGCAGCAGCCGCCTGACCCGTGGCCCGACAGTGTGCGACAATCACTCCCGCACCTGCATCACCATTTGCACCAGCTGCGAGACCGACTCGGCACTCATTTTCTGCATGACGCGAGCTCTGTGGATCTCGACGGTCCGTTGACTCAGACTGAGATCGATCGCGATCACCTTGTTCGCCTTGCCGTCTACCACCATCTCCATTACCTCACGTTCCCTCGGCGTCAGGGATTCGATGCGTTCAATGATCTCCTGGCGATCCGCAAGCATCTCGCGTACGCGGGCATCCGCTTCAATCGCCTGGTGGATCTTGTCAAGGAGGTCTTGCTCTCGAAACGGCTTCTGGATGAAATCCACGGCGCCGGCCTTCACGGCCGTCACGGCCATCTGCACGTCACCGTGTGCCGTGAGAAAGATGATCGGGAGGGTTGAGTGCAACTTCTCCAGCTCCTGCTGCAGCTCGAGGCCGCTCATTCGAGGCATCCGGACATCCAAGACGAGGCAGCCCGGTCTGGTCGGATCGTACGCTTCGAGGAACTCGGCCCCGGACGAGTAGGATTCCCCACTCAGGCCTACCGTACGCACAAGCAGGGTCAGGGAGTCGCGCACGGCCGGATCGTCATCGACGACGAAGACAGTCGGCTCATGATTCGCCATTGCTGACCTCGGGCATCGTTGGCAGGGTGAAGAAGAAGGTGGTCCCGCGGTCGGGGTTCCGCGAGCACCACATACGACCGCCATGGGCAGTGATTATCGATCGGCTGATCGACAGACCGACCCCGATACCTCTCTCCTTGGTGGTAAAGAACGGCTCGAACAGAGTCGCTTCCGCCTGCACCGGCAATCCGCAGCCATTGTCGCATACACTCACCTCGACCTCACCTTCCTCCCGCACCAGCGCGCGGACTACGACCTCTCTGATGTCCACGTCCGTTCCCTCCAGGGCGTCGATGCCGTTGCGGATCAAGTTGAGCACAACCTGCTGGATCTGGACACCATCCGCCAATAGTGGAGGTATGGAAGGAGCCAGTGCCAGGCGCAGTTCCACGTCATGGAGTCGCGCGTCGACCGACGCAAGCTGTTCGACGTCGCGTAGCAGGGCGTTGAGATCACACTGGACCCGTGTCGTGTCGTGCTTGCGGACGAGATCTTTCAGCCGGTGAACGATCCCGCCGGCACGGTGTGCCTCCTCCGATATGCGGCCGAGGGCACGCAGGACTTCT
>JARRLJ010000311.1:0-3766 GCA_037387025.1 Gemmatimonadales bacterium | reverse complement strand
CGGGAGACGGGAGACGAGAGACGAGAGACGACCCCACTCCCTCCCGCCAGACCGGGGCGGTGGGGCGGTTCCGCTCCCGTCTCCCGTCTCCCGTCTCCCGTCTCCCCCTATCTGAAACCATCCTCCCGCCTCCACCGTAATAGTCTACAAACCAGACTCTGTCGACAAGAGCTACAAATGACCAAGAGACAATCGACTCTCGGGGAATTCGAACAGCTAGTGCTGCTGGCCATTCTCCAACTCGATGACGAGGCATACGGGCCGAACATCAGTGAGGAGCTGGAGACGAAGGCCGGACGTCGCGTTTCGCGCGGGGCACTGTACTCCAGCCTCGATCGGTTGGAGCAGAAGGGACTGCTCCGTTGGAAGATCGAGGCCGCGACATCGACGCGCGGGGGTTATCCCAAGCGGCGCTTCGAGGTGACGCGGGCGGGGATCGCCGCGCTGCGCGAGTACCGCAAGGCGCTCACCAATCTGTGGGCGGGATTGGAAGAGGTCATCGGATGAAGCGGCCTCCAGCGGTCGCCGAATCGCTGCTCCGCAGGGTGCTGCCGGACGACGCCGCCGGCCGCAGTGTGCTGGGCGATCTGCTCGAAGAGTACCGGCGACGGGCTGCCAGCAACGTGAGAGCGGCGGGCCGCTGGTATTGGCGTGAGGCGCTCGCGATTGCGTTTCACAGAACGCGAGATCGAATAGCTGGAAAGGCGACACCTGGCATTCAGGTGTCGGCTCAGACAGGAAGGGGAGACGGAATGTTGCGGCGGATATGGGGAGACATACGAATCGGGATCAGGACTCTCTGGCGGACTCCTGGCTTTACCGTTGTTGCATCGATCACGCTGGCACTGGGTATCGGTGCCAACACTGCCATCTTCAGCTTGGTGGACGGGATCCTGCTACGACCGCTGCCATACGATGAGGCGGATAGACTCGTGGGTGTGTGGAACACGGCTCCCGGTGTCAACATGGACCGGGTCACTCAGTCGCCTGCTATACACTTCACCTACGAGGATGAGGGCACGGTGTTCGAGGAACTCGGACTTTGGATCCGGGGGACAGTGGCGATCACCGGCCTCGACGAGGCTTCACAGGAAGATGCGATTTGGGTGACCGACGGAACCTTCAGGACATTGAGAGTCCAACCCGCAGTCGGACGACGCTTCACTCGAGAGGATGATGCACCGGACGCGCCAGGCACTACCATTCTCAGTTACAGATATTGGCGTACCCAATTCGGTGGTGATCCCAACGTAATCGGTCGCACGCTACGGATTGACGGCACGTCCCGTGAGATCATCGGAGTAATGGCTCCCGACTTCCGGCTGCTCGGAAATGACCCGGCGATCTTTCTGCCCTTCCGTTGGGATCGATCGCAGATCTTCGTGGGCCAGTTCAGTTACAGGAGCTTGGGAAGGTTGAGACCGGGCGTCACGCCGGAACGGGCTACCGCCGAGATGACTCGGCTCATCCCGATCGCGGTCGAGAAGTTCCCCGGCGGGATGAAACTCGAGCATGTGGAGCAGGCCAGACTCGCGCCGTTCCTGACTCCGCTCAAGACGGATGTAATCGGTAACGTGGGCGACGTACTCTGGGTATTGCTCGGCACCGCCGCGATTGTTCTGCTGATTGCCTGTGCCAACGTGACCAATCTCTCTTTGGTGCGTGCTGAAGGCAGGGACCGTGAGGTGGCAGTACGCACGGCTTTGGGGGCCGCGCGCAGCAGGATTGCCGGCCAGTTCATAACTGAGACGGCAGTGCTCGCAGTGGTCGGATGCGTCCTTGGATTGGGTCTAGCGTACGGTGGGCTCCAGCTACTGTTGGCAATGGCACCGACCAACCTACCGCGGCTCGAGGAAATCTCTATCAGTCCGGCGGTGCTCTCGTTCACGGGCGGTGTAGCTGTGGTGGCCTGCTTGGCAGTCAGCCTCTTGCATGTGTTTCGCTATGGGGAATTCAACTTGGTTGGTGCCTTGAAGGAAGGTGGCCGTGGCGGTATTGGCAGCCGCCAGCGTAACCGGGTTCGCAATGCGCTGGTGGTTGCGCAAGTAACACTGGCGATGGTGTTGTTGATCGGATCGGGGCTCATGATCCGGAGTTTTCGGGCTTTGATGGCTGTAGAACCGGGTTTCCGTGATCCGGAGTCGGTGCTGACTTTGCGCGTTTCGATCCCCAGTGCTGAAGTCGAGGACTTGCGCGAGATGGCTCAGACTCACGAACTGATCGCGCGACGGATCGGTGAGATCCCGGGAGTGACGTCAGTGGGTCTCTCGTCATCAATCACGATGGATGGAACGGCGGGGTACGATCCCATCTTCGTCGAGCAGTTCCCCCTTCCTGAAGGTCAGCTGCCACCGGTACGCACTTTCAAGTGGATCGGTGACGGATACTTCGCGACGATGGGCAACCCGGTGCTCGCCGGCCGCGCTATTACTTGGGCGGATCTCCACGAGCGGGCGCCTGTCGTTGTGATCACTGAGAATCTCGCGCTCGAGTATTGGGACTCACCGGCGGAGGCTCTGGGAAAGCGCATCGGAACGGGAATCGAAGAAGGTGACTGGAGAACCGTTGTTGGCGTAGTTGGCAACGTGCGCGATAACGGAATGACTGAAGATGCTGCTACCGTCGTATACTGGCCGATGATAACGCGCAACCCCTGGGAAGGGATAGTAAACGATTCAGTTTTCGCCGCTCGGGATTTGGCATATGCTATTCGGAGCGACAGAACCGGTACGGTCGCTTTCCTCGATGAGATCAGGCAGGCGATCTGGTCGATCAACTCCAATCTACCAGTCGCCAATGTGCGCACATTGGAGGATATACTGGAGCGGTCAACAGCACGCACCGCATTCGCTCTAGTGATGCTCGGACTGGCTACCGCAGTTGCTCTGTTGCTCGGCGTCGTTGGTGTATACGGAGTAATCTCTTACGTCGTCACACAGAGGACCAGGGAGATCGGCGTGCGCATCGCGCTCGGAGCACGAACGGGAACCGTGATGAAGATGGTGTTACGCCATGGTTTCATCTTGGCTGGTACCGGCGTAGCTGCGGGCCTGCTAGCCGCTTTTGGTCTCACGCGGCTGATGTCGAGCATGTTGTACGGGGTCAATCCGGTGGACACCGTCACCTACGTCACGGTAGCAGTCGGGACGACAGCGGTCGTGCTGCTCGCGAGCTATCTACCGGCTCGCAAAGCGGCGGGAGTGGATCCGCTGGAGGCGTTGCGGGCGGAATAACAGGGAGCAGGGAGCGGACCGCCCAAGCACTCCAGTCTGGCGGAAGGGTGGTTGGGTCTGCTCCCCGCTCCCTGCTCTCCGCTCCCTGGTGTGGTGGGAGGGTGGGGCGGATCCGCTCCCCGCTCCCTGCTTCCCGTTCCTATCTCTCGTATACCACTACCGACTCAACATCGAGTTCATCTTTCCTGAGCACGATGAAGCGGTTGGGTCCCGCGGCGAGTAGCTGTTCGTTCAGTGGGAGCTCGATCCATCCAACCGGCATGAAATCATCGTTCATGAGGAACCAGCGCGTGATGTCCTCGCTGGGGTGCATGTATTCTTCCAACCACACGGCACCGTCGCTCGCCACGATGATCGACTTGTATGCCGGCAGGAATTCGGCCGGCTCGACCGTCTCGCGATCTCGAGCGAGAGCCTGCTCGATTCTCTCCTGGGCAGCGGCGGCGGCTTCCTCGCCATGGGTCGCGGCTGTTTGCGCGAGCGTGCCGCACAGATCGCAGTCGCACAGCAGCAGATGCTAGCCCAAACAGCCG
>JARRLJ010000310.1:0-3771 GCA_037387025.1 Gemmatimonadales bacterium | reverse complement strand
CCCGGCGTTCGCCCCTGAGCCCGGATGACTTGCGGCGACGTCTGCTGTGGCAGGAGTCCCGGCCACTCGGGGCCGACGGCATGTCTCGGGCGCGCCCAAACCCAATACCAACTCATCGATCTGACGCACGACCGACGCATGCTGACTTGGACATACTTCTCGGTGCGCAGGGAGTCGCTACGTACAGACGCCGCAAGATGGTGCCGGTCACGGTCGGTGCCGATTTCGGCTAACGTTCTAAAGTTGCGACGCCGGCGCGTCCGCAAGGGGTGAGGATTTCACGTACGGTCGACTCTCCCGACACTCCGCTTGCACCTCATACGCCTTGCGCCGGTGTTCCCCGGAGCCGCGCGTAGCGCGGCGTCGGCGCAACTTGTTTGTTATCTGAAGGCGCTTTCCGCACGCCTCAAGGTTGTCCCCTCGTTCGCTTGGCCCACCAATCCGTCCACTCAGTCATCAAGGACCGCTGCGATCAACTCGAGGTTCTCATCGATGGTCGCCTCAAGCAGTTGCAGCTGATAGAGGTAACCCGCCAGGAACCAGATCTTCGCGGTCGTGGCACCCATGATCTTTGGATCGTCTCTGAGAGCCCCCAGCGTCCCGCTATCAAGCTCAGGTTCGGGCATCACGAAGATCGCCTGGATTCCTTCGAGTTCCCCCAGCATGGCAACGGTTCGCGCGTCCATCTCACCAATCACCGCAGTCATCTCCTTCACACTTGCGTGGGCACCGCCCAAGCGGGCCAAAGCGGCTCTCAGCACCGGGTCGCTGATCGAGGCGAGTTTTCCTGACCCTGTGGCTGCATCGAGAGCACCCCGCGGCAAGGTTTCGTCCCACTGCCGGGTTAAGGGCTGGAAGACTTCGCCCACCGCAGCCACTGGCGATAACGCAAGCAACTCGGAACGCGGCGCCGCAACGAAGTACTTCAAGCGCTCGTAAGCCTGGGCAGTGTTTCTACGCGAGGACTCAATGATGAGCCGGCTCTCTTGGAGCTCGGACTGGAGACCGCGGAGGACCGCACGTTCGTCTTGGCGCGCCTGCCGTTGGTCCCAGCCGGCATCGATTGCAAATGCCAATAGTATTGAGACGACAACCACGACCGCCTCGATAAAGAGACGCTTCCCTGAACTCGTCGTTCTCATTTAGTCCAATACCTCCAGACGTCCTGTAGAGTCGCCAAGCCACCCATGCATATCAGTACCCAAGTCGTTCGCGCGCTTTCAGATAACGTTTTGGCGGTTTCCGAACCGGCACTTCCAGTCCGCTGCCAGTGCATGCACCGCTCCTGAATGCTGCTATCGCGCCCGGCTCACTTCCGGTGGGCCGGTTGGGCCGAGGGCCGCCTGCAGCGGCCCGAGCCGGAAACCCAGCCTGTTAGACGGAGGCGCTTACAGGTGCCGGAGTATGACCAAGCATCATCCCCTCCTCTGCGCTACAACCACTACTCCAGTGAGATCCCATACCGCCGGTTAACGTCGGCCGGCGCTCTCCCGACGGATCTCGTCAAACTCGCTCGGCAATACCAACAGTTCGGCGATCCTCCAGCCGTCTTGCTCACGAGTGAGCACCCACGTCGCCCGAGTGTACCTTGCCGCCTGAGGAGCAGCATCCGCCCTCGGCGGAACAGCACCGGACCCGATTACGTTCACCAGTACTACTCGTGGGGCGATCACTCTGACGTCTTCAATGATCAAGAGAGCGCGGTACGGTCTCGCCTGGTCGAAGTAGGACCGCCACCATGCTTGGATTGCCGGGCGGCCAGACACCGTGGGGGAGTTCCGCACCGTGAGCTCGGCATCACTACGGTAGAAACCAATGACCGCCTCGGGATTCTGGGTGTCCAGGGCCTCCTGATAGGCCGCGACGAAGCCTCGAATGTCCGGGCGAAGGGTCTCCCACGCCTCGACCGAGGCCCTCAGCACAACCTCGTCCTGTTCAAGCGGAAGGCCCCGCATCGCCGCGATGCGCCACTCATCTCCGTCATTGTGCCACACCCACACGCCGCGGAACCTGCGTTCCAGGAGGTCACGCCCTCCAGTGTCCGTGCCGCCCGTGATGGAGGTGACCGACATGATTGCTGCACCGGTCGCTACGAGGCGCAGCGATCGAATGTCCAATCGCAAACGGCGCTCCGGCTCTTGCTGCCTGAAGTAAGTCTGCCACGATCGCTCGATGGCCGTCCGACCGAAGACCTTGGGCATATTGCCCATGGCGAAGTCTGCATCCTCGGCGAAAAGCAGACCGAGGGCCTTCAGGTCACGCGTATTCCACGCCTCCAGGTATGCTGGGACACGCGCACGAATTGCAGCGGAGTCGGAAACGACCTGGCCCAGAATCACCGACGGCACGCTGGCAAAGAGCGCACTCACGACCACTGCGATCAACGTTGGGCGCCTCGCGAAAGCGCTCACTACGCTTAGACAGATATCGGAGTTCGTCCACTTCATCGGCTGCTCACCCATCTCGACTGCAAGAATGGCACGCCCGATTTGATGGACGGCCTGGTTGCCGATTCTACTGCCCTTCAGGCCGTCGCGCTTTCGTCTAACGTTCAAGCGCCTCCGAACCGGCAACCTCCTTCCGGTTCCCAGCATCACATCTCTTCGAGCCGGCACATCTCTTCGCCAGGCTCCGACCGTTTACGGCCGGTTGGGACGGAGTCCGCCGCCAGGCGGACGAAGCCGGAGGCGCAGTGTTAGCCGTTGGGCGGCCGTCTCAGACCTCCGCGCTCGCCCCCACCCCACCCCTCGATCGGAGCACCTCCGAATACAGGCGATCCGGAGCCACATCCAGACCGCCGGGCCACATCACAGTGCCACTCTCGGCATCAACGGAGGCCTTGTCGAACTCCTCCGGATTCTCCGTCCACCGCTTGAACACACCCTGCCCAGCCAGGTCGGACAGATCTGCTTCGCCCTCCACCCCGTTCTCAAAGCGTACCCACACCTTGAAGTCCGGTCGCGTCTCTACCGCTACCACGTCGTACAGCATTTCACATCCCTCACTTCAGCGGCTCGATGGGGTCGAGCGGCTCGTTGTTGCTCGCCTTTTGCCAAGCAACCTCCAACTCGTCCCTATGAAGCACCGCCCATTCGACGACGAGTCCCAAGGCCCGCGGGGGCAGGCTGCCTGCCAGCATGGATAGATCCTCGATGGCTATGCTGGCCTTCTCGCCCCCATAACGCGCATGGAAATGCGGAGGTCCATGGTCGCCCCAGTACATGTAGATCGCGATCCCGAAGAACTCGCTTAGCTTCGGCAACGGCTCCTCCAATAGTTGAACACCGATGTCCCCCAGACGATTCGGCTAATCGGCCCTGCGCCCGAAGAGCCTCTCGAAGAGCCGCTGTGCTTCCTCGACCCCCTGTTCCGTGAAGACGACGGACTTGGCCTTTGTCTTCGGATCCGTGATGAAGCCCTTCTCGTGCAGGCGATTGAGCACCTCCCAGTTGAACCCCTTCCAGGTCCGCCACCCCCCGTGAAGCCCAAGGAGCATGATTGCCAGCGCCGCCTGATCGACGCCCTCCCAATCCACAGCATCCCAATCGATCGTGATCTTTGGCTTCTCCATTCAACTCCACCCTATTCACTCTCGGGGACCGGTGCCACCTATACGCCTCCTAGCTGCATCGTCACCCCTCCTCTCCCTACGGCAGGCCGCCTTTCGGCGCATCATATCCTAGATGTGGAGGTGCTACGATGTACGACTTCAACAGTGTTATCCCCGTTCCTGCCTCAGATGATGTGCAGGGTGAGTGGATAGCTACAACT
>JARRLJ010000309.1:0-3777 GCA_037387025.1 Gemmatimonadales bacterium | reverse complement strand
CAGCTTTCGAGGGCCAGAGCAAAGCTGCGCGAAGCGCTGTCTGAGTTCGCTGGGGAGTGGGCATCATGACTGATAAGCAGTTCGAAGAGTTCCTGAAGGATGCGGTCAAGGACTACAACGATCCACCGCAGACGCCGAAGGATCTGATGTGGGACCGGATCCAGGAGGTCCGCAGGACCCGGAGAGATGCACGGAAAGTGGTCTTCCTGATGTCGCCGTGGCTGAGATGGGGTGTGGGTGTCGCCGCGGCACTGGCCTTCGGTATCGGCATCGGGATGAACCTGGATAGGATCAATCGAGAGACAGATATACCCAGCCCTGTATCCGTTGCCGGTGAGCCCCTCGACGCGCCGGACCGGTCGGAAGTGCAGCTGCTCGCAGCACTCGGGTATCTGGATCGGGCGGAGGCGTTTCTCACGATGTTCCGGACTGACGTGCGGTCGGGGAGATCCGATTACCAAATGGATAACCCAGCACGCGAGCTGCTCACCACCACGAGGCTGCTGCAGGGTTCGGTGGGAGTCAGAGATGCCCGGCTGGGAGAGCTGTTGGACGATTTGGAATTGGTGCTGGTGCAGATAGCGCAACTGAGGTCGGAAGCGAACGGCCGAGACGCCGACCTGGTGACTCAGGCGATCTACGAGAGGAGCGTTTTACTGAGACTTCGAGCGGCGGCGGACTCTAGGCCGGCGCTCAGAGGCATACAAGGAGTACTCTAATGAAATGGCATTCTAAGAAGGTCCTGCCGGTAATCTTGGCGGGAGTGGTGTACCTGGTGCCGGGCCGGTCGGTTCTGGCGGCACAAGCTGAGGGTGGACCAAGCGAGCTAGTCCCGTCGGCGTGGGCCGACCAGGATCCGGCTGACGCTGTGTATCGCGAGGCACGCGAAGCGTTGAACTCCGGCAGATATGCCGATGCGGCAAATCTGTTCGCGCGTATTCGCACTCGCTACAGCGAATCGGAGTACGCACCGGATTCATACTACTGGGAGGCCTTTGCCCGGTACCGCTCGGACGATACCGACGAGCTGGGGACAGCTCTCGATTTGCTGAACCGGCAAGAGCGACGCCATCCGCGTGCGGCAACCCGCGATGATGCACGTTCGCTAGCGGTGTTGATCGAGGGTAAGCTGGCCGAGAGAGGAGACGCCGGCGCGGCCCAGAACATCACTGAGCGGGCACAGGAACAGGGTTGCCCGGAGGAAGAGGACGATGTCAGGGTGATGGCGCTCAATGCGCTGCTCAACATGGACTCGGAACGGGCGCTGCCCATCCTCGAACAGGTTTTGGGCAGGCGCGATGCGTGCTCGGTGGAGCTGAGACGTAAGGCAGTGTGGCTCATATCTCAGCAACACGGCGATCAGACGACTGACGTGCTGCTGGACGTGGCGCGCAACGACCCCGACGTGGAAGTGCGTAGCCAGGCGGTGTTCTGGTTGTCACAGGTGCACAGCGAAGAGGCAGTCATCGCCCTGGACTCCATACTCCTGGGATCAGACGACCGGGAGATCCAGGAGAAGGCGATCTTCGCTCTGTCGCAGCACAACAGCGACCGTGCCGCGGAGGCGCTGCGCAACTATGCGTTGCGCAACGATGTGCCGGCTGACTTGCGCGAAAAGACCATCTTCTGGATCGGCCAGGGTAACTCGGAGGAAAGTCAGCAGTTCCTGCGGGACTTATACCACGAAGTCCAATCGGAGCGGTTGAAAGACAAGATCATCTTCTCGATCTCCCAGCAACGCGGGGAAGAGGCAGGTCGGTGGCTGCTCGACCGTGCGCTCGATCCCAATGAGACGATAAAGCTCCGCAAGCAAGCGCTCTTCTGGGCGGGACAGCAACGACAGATCCCGGTGGACAGGCTGGATGAACTCTACCGGACGATGGACGACATGGAGATGAGGGAGCAGGTGATCTTCGTTCTTTCACAGCGCCGAGAGTCCGAAGCGGTGGACGCACTGATGGACATCGCGCGCACCGAGCAAGATCGCGAGCTGCGCAAGAAGGCGATCTTCTGGCTCGGCCAGTCAAGAGATCCCCGTGTCCCCGAGTTTCTACTCGAGCTCATCAATAGAGACATACCGTAGCGGTTTACGGAAAGACGGTGGCGAACATGAAAAAGACAACGATGCGTCTGTTCCCGGTTCTCGCGGTCGTCGGTGGAGTGACATACGCGGTGGCGAAAAAGGTCGAAACGGACCGGTCACAGGCACCGGAGCCTCGTGAGCACACGTTGAGGGTTCAAGTGAGCGAGACCAGCTGCGGCGACAACGATATCTCGCTAGCCGCCCTCAATGCCGTACTGCAGATGGAGGCGGCGCAGGCTATGCCGCTATTACACAAAGTGCTGGATAGACGGGACGCCTGTTCGGCGGAGCTGCGACAGAAGGCGGTGTTCCTCGTATCCCAGCAGAACACGCCCGAGAGGGAAGAGATATTGCTCCGTGTCGCACGCGACGACAGGGACATGGAAGTCAGGAAACAGGCAGTGTTCTGGCTATCGCAGGTTCCGGGCGATGAAGCGGTCGCCGGATTGGAATCCGTCTTGATGCAGTCCAATGAGCAAGAACTGCGGGAGCGGGCGATCTTCGCCCTCTCGCAACACCCCAGCGACCGCGCTAACGCAATCCTGAGAGCCTATGTGCAAAAAGCGGGGGAACCCGACGAGCTACGGGAGAACGCGATATTCTGGCTTGGGAACGAAGGATCGGCTGAAGATCAGGCGTTTCTCAAAGAGCTGTACTCCGATCTCGGGAGTCAGCAACTGAAGGAAAAGATCCTGTTTGCAGTTTCGCAACGATCCAACGAGGACAGCCGCAACTGGCTGATTGACGTCGCCCGCAATCACTCCGAGTCGGTCGAAATGCGGAAGAAGGCCGTATTCTGGCTGTCGCAACAAGGCGGATTCAGGGCCGACGATTTGAAGGGTCTCTATCGCAGCTCGCCGGAACTGGAACTGAGAGAGCAGGTACTCTTCGCGCTGTCGCAGCGTCACGAACCCGATGCGGTGACCGAGTTGATCGACATAGCCCGCAACGAAACCAACTCTGATTTGCGAGAGAAAGCGATGTTCTGGTTGGGGCAATCGGGCGATCCTCGGGCCGCCGAGTTTCTCTTGGAGGTGATCGAGCGATGAGATACCGGCCAAGCAACTGGGCCGGCCGGGCGACCGTGACAGCCGTGGTCTTGGCGGGCACGGTCGTGTCGCCGGCATTGGGCCAGTCCATTGCGGACCGGGTTTCGCGTGTGCGGGACGGCCAGGTCCGCATGAGCTTCACTGCCCGACCGGGGGTTTGCGGCAACGGGCGGAACATCAGCACACACCGCAGTACGGACGACTGGGAGGCCTGGTGTGAGCCCGGTCCGGTGCGCGTCGCCATCGACGTGCGCAACCGCGAGATCGTGGATATCGATACCTATGTCGGTGGGAGGTGGCGCAGACGGGACAACGTGACCGACGTCGGGATGGTGGCCGCGCCTGAAGCTGCAGAGTATTTGCTCACGCTAGCAACGTCACTGACGGGGCATGCAGGCAAGGAAGCGGTGTTCCCGGCGACGTTGGCAGACAGCGCCGTCGTGTGGCCGGCGCTGCTGGAAATAAGCAAAGACAGGAACCGGTCGCGTGAGATTCGCAAGAACGTCGTGTTCTGGTTGGGGCAGGCAGCGGGCGAAGCGGCGACGGAAGGCCTCAGTGAGATCGTTTACGACACATCCGGTGACGGCGCGGTGCGGGAGAGCGCAATCTTTGCACTGTCGCAATTGTCCGATGATGCCGGAGTGC
>JARRLJ010000308.1:0-6203 GCA_037387025.1 Gemmatimonadales bacterium | reverse complement strand
AGTCGACAAAGTTGCCGGGGGAATCGAGGGTGCCGGTTGGCAACCGCACTTTTCCTGACAGTATCGCGCGCAACGAACGGGATTGCAGCAGTCCCCAGCGCATCCCCAATTCCAAGTCACCCAGCCTCTGCGTGATCTTCACGAATTCGAGCGGGGCAGCGTCGTATCCGAAGGCGGGTGTCGTGAGGACGCCATTGACATCCTCGACGGAGATCTTGCCTTCGGGCAGTGGCAGAGTGGTGGTGAGTCCGGAGACGCCGAGCGATTGCAGCTCAGCCGATATCGAGTTGATGGCGCCCAGTATGGCCTCTCCCGCAGGCGACGATGCCAACGGGCTGAACGGGGGCAACACCGGTGATTGGCTCCCGTCCGCCATCACCCCAGTCAGGTCAACGAGGTCGAGTGCGAGCTGCTGGGCGCGGGCAAGCAAGTCGCGCGCGGCGTCGCACTGCGGGCCGGAAGGACAGTCAAAACCGTTGGAAGCGATCGCGCCACCGAGCGCGGCAATGGAGGCTTCCAGCTCACCCAGCAGCGCCACCATGTCCGCCAGTCCCGTTGCGTTCCCCGATGTCGGCGCTGCCTGATTCCATCCCATGGTGGAGTTGGTGCTATCGACGGTGAACTCGACTTGCATTCGAGTCGTCACGACGGGGATGGATGCCGTCAGAGTGATTCGATCAGTCAGGCCAAAATGGAAGTCGAACGGAAACAATCGGACGTCCGCGTCCTGCACGGACTTGAACACACCGGCGTTGATCTGATACGTGGAGTCGCCCGTGATCGAGCGAATAGCCGTTTGGGGCGCGAGCAGTGAAGGGAAGAAGTCGGCCCCGGCCGAGTCCGTGGTTAGCGGAGCCCCGATGGGAAAGTCGTTCCCATCGTTGTCGAACATCCGGTCGTAGTTGATGTACCACGGTTCGAACGAAATCCGTAGCACGCCTTTGGGGCTCACATAAGTGTCGGGGTACTGTGCCAATGCCGCACCGGCCGTCGCGATCGTCATTACGGCTGCGGCAGTCAAGCTGACCCCTATGCGCGGGAAAAACATGGTCATTGGTCGCGGGAATCTAAACAAAAGCGGGAGGCCGACCAAATCGACCTCCCGCCAAATCCAGGTCGCCAACCGACCCTACTGGACCGAGATGGGGTTGATCGCCGCGCCGTACTTGGCGTTGATCGCTTCGATGAGTGCGTTCGCGACCAACACGTGTGCCCGGCCGCTCGGATGCAGTCCGTCCAGACTCAACGCCCAGCCGAACGGCTCAGTCAGGTATTGCGGGTCCCCCGGGCTGAACGCCGGGAACGGTCTGATGGCCGTGGGATCTTGGGCCACCTGTTGCAGTAGCTCGTTGGGATCGATGTAGATCCAGTCCCGTTCGGCGGCCTCGGCCTCTATCGCGGCGTTGTATTGCACGACCGTGAGAATCATGTCGACCGCCTCTTGAGTGGAGATGACCTCCGGCACCGAGCAGTCGAGTGTGGTGGGCACGCCCGCCCCCGCCATGCCCATCAACACCGCTCCATAGTGGAAAGGAACCAACACGCTCGCCGACTCGGTGGTGCCCGGGATTTGCTGTTGCGCCAGGCAATTGGCATTGACGGTAAGCGTGGGGATGGTCTGAGATGCCAGGAAATACGCTCCGCCGGACGACACGTATGGCGCAGCGGTTGCCTGTATCACGCCAAGAAGAACACCGCCTTCCACGTTTTGGAACGTGTCGATGCTGTCCATCATCTGGGCGTAGGTGGCAGCGAACTCGCCCGCCGTCGGGTAGATACTCGCGTTGCCCGGATCCGCGGTGGCCAGAATCGCATCCTGCATGTCCCCGTTTCCGATCCACACGGTCAGGAACGTCGGATCCATGGCCCTGGCCGCTTCGATCTGCGTCCGCCCTCCCAGCAGGAAGGTCTTATACACGTCGGTCACGCTCGGAACGATCCCAGCATCGTAGTAGCTGAACACCTCCACCAGGTCAGCACCCGGGAAGGCTATGTTGTTCACGTAGGTGGGAATCGGCAATTCTCTAAACAGAGATGTAGTCGCATCACCACCAGCCAGGCGTTCCTGCGTGAAGATGTTGGTGTACGGGGGAGGGCAACCCGGTCCCGCCATCAAAGGCACATTGAACTCACTAGTCCCTGTCGTCGTCTCGTCGGGCGTGTCGAGTCCCATCTGTCGCGCGAGCAGCACCGGATACGCCTCTAGTTGGGTGCTATCGTTGATGCCGCCCGAGTGCAGTCCGGCCGTGATACTGTTGCCGATCGCCACGTAACGGGTGAACATGTCGCGAGCGTCCAGTGAAACGCTCGACGCCGTCGGAGGCTCGAGCGAGTCTTTGTCGCAGGCACTGAGCAGCAGAGGCACGGCTACCAGGATGCCCGCAACGAATCGGTTCAGTCTATGAGTGCGAAGCATGTCGCGATCCTCTTTCGTTCGGATTCCGGTAGACATTAGAAGTGCAGCACCAAAGTGGCGCCGAACAGGTGAGCCCTGAACGAGTACAGACCGCTGTTCAGGTCTGTTGACGGCCCCTGACCTTCGATCGCATCGCGTATTCTGCCGCGCCGGTCATTTTGCTTGAGGTACTGGTAAGCGAGATCGAAACTGAACATATCGTTGATGCTGTAGCCCACACCGAGGGTGAACTCGTTTCTGGATCCCTCGGGCAGTAGCGGGGTCACCGTTTCTGGAGGCGACGCGCCGGCGTGGTCCAGGTAGCCACCGCGCAGCGCCAGGTTCTCCTTAGCAGCCCAGTCGAATCCAAACCGGAGCGCGTAAGTGTCCTCATAGTTCTCAACCAGGACCAGATCATCGGGCTGGTTCTCGAACTCCACCACGAGTGTGTCGAACACCGTCCAATTGATCCACTGTAGATCGAACAGCAGGGTCACAGCCGGTGAGGCCTCCAACGCGAGACCGATCGAGCCTTGATCGGGCATCGTGATGCTCGTGTTGACGGTCTGATCACCCAGTACTGCGCCTGCCGAATACAGGCCTTGCGCGGCCAACAGCACGTCGATGTCCATTGGCTGGTCGGGTGTTCCCAGCAGAACCGAGATGGGATTCCCCGGCGGCAGAATGATATCGGTGGCCACCGCGTCGAACTGGGCTGTGCCTTCATAGTCGAGCTTGACACTGGTGATGTACCGCGCGCCTAAGCTCAGCCAATCCGTCGCATCCCAGCCGATCCCGAAGTTGGCGCCGAGTTTCGCTCCGGAATTTGCCTTTAGGTTGGCGTTGGCAAACTCGGTGTGGAACGGGATCCCGATCTGTCCGAATGTGGCCCCCGTAGAGGTGGCGAACTGTGACAGATCGAGTCGCTGGTTGAGCTCGAGCGAACCGAAAACGAAGTTGAGCCCACCCCCGATCTTGATACCCTTGGGCAGTTGGTAACCCACCGTGCCCTGCAAGTAGATGGACTGCAGGTCGTTGTCATACCCGAGGAACCGACCGTCGAACGTGTCCAGCCATTTGGTCCCCAGTCCGTAGGGGACGAACAGGGCTAATCCCGCTGCCAGCCTCTCGTTTATGCCATACGTGATGTAGCCGTGCGGGACCGGAATCGGGTCGTTCTTCAGTTCGTCTTTGGTCTGCGTCAGGTCGTCCACAAAGCCACCAGCCGCGGCGATGAGCGTCAGCCCCCCGCTCACGGTCCAACCCTGCATTCCGGCAATGCCGGAAGGATTGAACAATTGGGACGAACCGTCACTGCAGGGCCGGGCGACCCCGGTGCCACCTCTACCCATGACACAGGAACCGTGCTCGTTGACGGAAAGACTTATGGTAAGACTATCACCCAGTCGTGACATATCCATGCTCCAGCCTAAGAGATTGTAACGCGAGACGTTACAGGCTGAGTGAAAGATTGTCAATTAGGTTAAAGATGTCCTATGAGAGACGATGCAAGACGAAGCAGGACGCTTAGTGCTCGCGTTCGCGCAGTAGCTCGCGATCGTAGGCGGAGAGTATTTCTGCGCGGCCGATGACTCCGACCAAGTGAGGGTGGTCCTCGCCGCCCAGCACGGGGATGTCGTGACTTCCGCGCACGGCGAGTTTCTGCAGCGCGGTGAGCAACGAGTCGTCGGGGGATACCCACTCGAATTGTTGCCGGGCCAGGTCGCCCGCCACCACGACCGTTGAGAGGGTCTCGGCGTCAGCCAGCACGGTGCGTAGGTCTTCGTAGGTGATCATACCCACCAGCTCCAGTTCCGAATCCAGAACCGGAAATTCTATCTGCGGGCTAGCACTGATCGCAGCAACTATCTGGGGCACGGTGGCGTTCTCCCCGATCACTTGGGGATCGTTGTTGTAAGAATCGCCCACCTTCAGGCGCTCGAGCACCGCGGTGTCGCGACCGGAGTGAATGTTCTCACCGCGCCGCACCAGCCACTCGGAATAGATCGATTCCGGGTAAATGCGCCTGGCCGTTATATACGCCACCGCGCCGCACAGCATGAGCGGGAGTATCAGGGCGTAGTCGTTCGTCATCTCGAACACGATCATGATGGCGGTGAGCGGTGCATGCGTAGCACCGGCAACCAGGCCTGCCATTCCCACCAGCGCGAATGCCTCCGGTTCGATCGTGAACCCCGGCATGATCTGGGCGGCCAGTATGGCTAGGCCGCCTCCGAGAGTAGCTCCGATGAAGAGGGCCGGTGTGAACACACCACCCACTCGGGTCACGTTGATGGTGGCCGCCGTGGCCAGGAGCTTGGCGAACGCCAGCGCGATGAGGAACCAGGCAGCTCGATCCCCGATCATCTCGATGGTGAAACTCTCATGCCCCCGGCCCCACAGGTCGGAGCGGAACGCGATATCGAGTAACCCCACTAGGGCAGCCGCCACCAGCACCCGGAGCCACACCCTGGGGAGCTTCTTCAGCAGATCGCCCATGCCGAAGACGCCCTTCGTGTAAAGCACCGCGACTGCTCCCGCTATTATTCCCAGGATGCCATACAGCAGCAGCTCGTCGGCCGAACCCACGGCGTATTCGGTTGGAATCTCAATGACCGGAGTCGCGCCCAGAGCTGCTCGCGAGATGGCTGCTGCGATGACGCTGGCCACGAGGACCGGAGGGAAGGAGGCGACTCCGAAGGAGCCCACCACCTTCTCCAGCGAGAAGAACACGCCGGCGATCGGCGCGTTGAAGGCTGCCGAGATACCGGCTGCCGCACCGCAGCCGACCAGCACCTTGAGCCGGTTGGGCCCCGATCTAAAGAACCGGCCAATTCTGGATCCCAGGGCAGAGCCTGCCACAGCCACGGGGCCCTCCGCCCCCACGGAGCCGCCCATGCCGATGGCCAGGGCAGCCCCGGCGGTCTTGATTGCTACCGGCACCGAATGGACCACACCACCACGTTTGGCCACGGCCCGCATCACATCCGGGATGTTCTGGCCTTCCGAGTCGCCGGTTCCGTAGCGCACCAACAACCGTGTGAGTGTCAAACCCACGATTACGACGAGCAGAATCGACAGCGAACCGAAGCCTGTGAGCCTGACTGCGGCGATGAGGGCCCCAGATTGGAACAGGTCGATGAGCTTGTAGAACACGATGACCGACAAGCCCACGGCTCCGCCGATGACGACGGCGAAGGCCAGTAGAAGCGTGTTTTCGTCCACTCCCAGCCGAGGCAGCTGGGCCAGAATCGCCTGGGCGCGGTCGGTTAGCCGGGCTTCCAGGCTCCGTTGCCGCGCTTTGAGACGGGATAGATCTGGCATGTCGCGGGGCAAGATACCGCGGAGTGGTTGCCTGCCCAAGCCCACGGCCGCTCAATATGGCCGAACAGGCATGGTCACCCCTTGGATTGGGCTACGATCGATCTATTAATCGGTACCAAAATCCTTTAGGTTCTGGCCCGTTGCGTTGGCTCGGTGGGGTGCGAGACGCCCGTTCGACGACAGGAACCGCCCCATGTGGGACCCGGCGCACATCATTTCGAGCGGGCACGGAGTAGTCTGTTGCAGGCATGAGCGAGGGGCAATGATGGACTTCAAGATCACCGACGCATACTTCGAAGACCTGAAGCGGCGTCGGCACCGGCAGGAAAAAAAGCTAGAGGAGAGACGGGGAGGCAAGGCGGCCAGGTCGGATGCGAGGCGGCAGCAACCTCAAGCGAACAAGTCTCAGCAAAAGACAGCCTGAAGCTAGTCGCGGCTCAGGAATCCCTTCAGGCGCTTGAGGATCGGAAGGCGACGTAACCGG
>JARRLJ010000307.1:0-5792 GCA_037387025.1 Gemmatimonadales bacterium | reverse complement strand
CCGCCGTTGGTGGTCACGGCCCGTATTGTAGGCCCCCCGCGCCCCAGGTCGGTCCTGATTCTGCGGTCGATGCGCCCGCTGACAGTGATGGGGAAATCGATGGTCATCCCACCGTTTGTGGTCCCGGAAACCAGTTCGGCATTGTAACCGTCGGGGATCAACATACGAACACTGCCGTTGGTAGTCTGAACATCGAGGCCTCTTCCGTCCCACTCGCTGCCGCTCAGTTCAACCCTCACACTTCCGTTCGTCGTTCGCCCTCTCACATCTCCCCCGACGTTGCGGAGCGTCACCCCGCCGTTCGTCGTGTGGAAACCGAGGTTACCCGTAACGTCATCGATTGATATGCCGCCGTTGGTCGTACTCATTTCCAGGTCTGAGTTGCGGGGCATCGACACCCAATAGCTCACCGACCACGACTCATTGCGGCCAGTTCTCGGCCCATCCGACTCCAGCGTGGACCTCGACGTTTGGATCTGTACCTCCGAAACCAAATCCGTCGCTTCTTCATCGCTCCAGGCGTGCGCCTGGACCCTTGCCCTCACGAGTACCTCGTTTCGGTCCCATCCCTGAACGTGAATCCCGCCGTTGGGCGCCGCATCTACCCCTCTGATGTCCCCAGGAGAAAGTCTGAACTCCCGTACCTCACAGAACCAACCTCGATCGTGATTGGACTGATCGCGACACAAGTCGTCCTGAGCCGTGTTGCCCAACTCCACAGCTGCTTGAGACGATGGCCAGTTAGTCCCCAGTCCCAACGCACTCAGCGCCAAGGGCAAAGCATAGAGCTTGGTGTTCATTGAGATTGCTCCTCCAAAGGCTTTCCTAATCAGTTAGACGTGCGGAAAGGACAATTGGTTTCGTGTGGAGCTATCGAGGATGGAGAGAAACAGAAGGACCGGAGAATCCAGCTAGAATCCGAATACCACCCCCAACCTGGCCTGAGTCACCTGAATCGGCACAGCGATTCCGTTCACTTCACGATCGATCCGCTGGAAGTTCGTTTCAGCTCGGGCTCGGAATAACCCATTCGACGTGCCTACTCCGACTCCCAATCCAAGCTCGACGGCAAGGCCAGCATCTCCACCGCCGCTGAATCGCGGATTCACCAGATAGGCACCGCGCACTGAGATCTCCGAAATCCGAGCCAACGAATATTGCGACGCAAAGCCGATTCGTCCCGCCCCAGCCTCCTGGGACGCAAACTCGGGATCCACACTCCACCATTCACCCCCTACTTCGATGGCAATTATCGGAGCGATCCAGAAGTCAAACCGCACGTCCCACTGCACGAAATCGTAGGGCTCGAACTCATCATTGTCCGGGATGAGACGCGTCTTGAGCGCCATACCCTGCAGCCCGAACCTACGCCAGCGCAATGCCAGGGTAGCTGCCCCTCCAACACCCTCCGACCGCTTCGCCGCGTTGACCTCGGTGTACGTCATCCCCACGCTGTGCACGCCTACGCGCAGAGTCTTCTGGGCTGCCACTGAGACTGCGGATAGGAATAGCAGCGTGGTCACGGCGACCGCTGAGCGCATCACTGCCCGCCCACCTCAATCGGGATTATTGTGAGCCTGGTCTGACGACGACGCTCCGCGTTTTCGCGCGCAATCTCATCATTGCGCCGAGCCAGATTCTCCCTGAGCAGCTCGTTGTACCGGATGTTGGCCGGGACGGGCCTCGGGTCCGGTTTCTTGACGCTCATTATGAAACCGGTTACTACAGCCAACACGCTCACTCCCAACACTTCCCGCTCTGATTCACCCAGCGTGTTACTCTCGAGAGCTATGGCCGCACCCGATGCTAGCCCGGCGTACAGCACCGAGATTCCCAGTGGTTTCCAGTCGCGTGGAGGGATCTCGCTCTCGGGCAAGTAGCTATAACCTGGAAGAGACGTCAGCATGTCGGCCGTATCAACCGGTGCATGCGTCACTCTGATGTCAGTTGGGACCGAAAACTCGTTACCGGCTTCGACGGCAGTCACGATCACTTGATAATCACCTGCCGGCACGGGCTCGCCATCATCATTATTCAGCGCCCTCCACTCAAACCGCCCAGATCCAGCCACCAACTGCGTGTCGATCACGGCATCGTAGCCAGATCCAACCACTCGGCCAATCGCTCGCGCCGGGCGCGACAACTGGAACTGTATGCCCAGCCTCCCCTCACCCGCCACAAACGAAGTACTGTCAACGCGCAGTCGTCGTACGACAAGCACCTGCCCCAGAGCGGAGGCGTAGAGCGACGTAATCCGCGGAGAAACCAGATTCACGTCAGGCTCGCGATCAGGATCTATGAAGATCAGCTCTCTGAACTGTTCAACTGCTTGTCTGGTAGAATCCAGAGCGCCATAGGCGAAACCGAGAAGCTCGTGCGCCAGGATCTGGTCGTTCCTATCCAACTGCTGTCCGAGCGCGCGTCTGGCAAGCGTGATGGCACTGCTGAAGTCGAGCGCGTCATATGCCTGTTGTGCTTGGCGCAAGGTCGCGTTGCCTTGTGCCTGAGCGACGTGCGTCAGCGATACCATTGCCGCGACCAAACAAGCGGCCAGGCTGAGCGTTCTCATGGCTGTCGCACGAGGGTCTTTCTGCGCCGCAGCTCATTGTTCGCAGTTATGGCCACCGTATCCACTGTTGTTTGATATCCCTCGCGCCGGATCTCTACGATATGCACGCCGGGAGAAAGGATGTGCCTCACGAGCGGCGTTTCCTGCACATAGACATCGTCAATCCAGACGGACCCGAACGGGACCGAGTTGATCGTCACCCAGCCGACTTGTGGTGCTGCGGGTCTTTCTTGCGTCTGTGTTGTGGCAGGGCGCGTTGTTTGTGCGGGCGGCTGATCGTCTTCCACCGGCGTTGACACCGGAGGAGGAGTTGGCTGGCTCGATGCAGACGGTTGCTCCTCACCCAGTTGTTCCACCAGCGGGTCTGCAGCCACACTCGTGGTATCGATGGTCGAGGATTCAGCTTGTGCCACCTGTTGTGAATCCGTACCGGCAACCGTTACGGGCGGCTGAGCTGCTTGTCGATCTCCCGATACCGAAGCCTGCTGATTGAGAACGTACCAACCACCGCCACCACCGCCCGCAATCACGACCAAAGCCGCAACAATCATCGGCGCCTTGCGTTTCTTGCGGACCTTAGGCGGGGGTACGGTCGCCGCCGGAGTCAGTTCTGTCGTATCTCCTTCAATGGATGCACGACTCGCGCGTCCCATCGACGAACGTGGATCGCCAGGTTCAGGTACGGGATTCTCCGGCCAGATCGCTGTGGCAAACGCTTCCATCGTTCGGTATCGATGGTCGGCTTCACGCGACAGTGCCTTGTGCAGCGCTTCTGCCATGTAATCGGGAATGTCATCTCGCTGGTCTTTGATCCACGGAGCATCCTCGAAGATCTTCTTGTATAAGACCGCGTGAATCGTATCGTCGTCAAATGGGAGCTTCCCCGCGATTATTCGATAGGCAACCACTGCTAGAGAGTACTGGTCGCTTCTACCATCGACATCCACTCCCTTGCTCTGCTCCGGACTCATGTAGTGCGGTGTACCCACCACCTGCGCCGGTTTGATGTCACGGTGGACTATTCCGCGCTGATGCGCGTGTCCCAGAGCGCATGCCGCCTCCCAAATGATGCGCCTGGCCACGTCGACCGGCATCGGACCCGCGTGAAGGACCTGCTCGAGACTGCGGCCGGTAACATACTTCATAACGAAATAGTGAAAATCCCCGTGGCTCTCTACCGAGTAGATGGGAATGATGTTGGGGTGGTCCAGCTTGGCCGCTGTCTTTGCTTCGCGCTCGAACCTCTCGACCACGTTCACATCGTGGGAAATCTCTGGCGGTAGAACCTTGAGAGCTACCGGTCGGTCGAGCTTCCGGTCGGTCGCCAAAAACACTGCTCCCATGCCTCCACGCCCCAGGAGCTCACGCAGATCGTAGCGGTCAACCACCGCCGCTCTAAGCTGCGTGAACAAGTGAGTCGAGGCCGCATTCAAGTCCGGACGCGGCCCGGTACCCGGATCCGACGTGTCCGCGCCGCAGGCGAGGCAGTACTGACTGTTCTCAGGAATCGGCGTGTGGCAGTTAACGCAGATCATTATCCCTGTTCGTTGCTCGCCCCATCCGAGCGCCGTCGCTGAACTTCTAGTATCCGCTTTCGGTCTGTCAGTAAGCTGCCAACCGACTGCGCTGCTGCCGGGACTGGCAGCGAGTTGTCGATCTCGCTGCTGAGCGTGTACTCGGTTGGCACCCCCAGGAAGTCGACCACGACCAGAAAGTAGTCACCTGGATCCAGAACTGCACCCGCGGTGACGCTGGCTACATCCCCGTCGGCCCCCAAGCCTACGTCTACCACTACCAGAGAGTCCGGCCTCCAGTCCCGTATGACGTAGGTATCTAGATCTGCGAAGTTCTCTGTCACCTCTACAGAGAACCGCACCGTCTCAGACGTGCTCATGGTGAAACTGAACCAATCGGCGTCGTGCGGAGTATCGATAGTCAGTTGACGCAGCGTGTCGGGTACAGATATCTGAGGTGCCACGCTACAGTAATCGTTCTCCTCGAACTGATCAGGGCCGATGATGGAATTGTAGCCTGGCCTGATCTCGAGGCCGGTAGGCAGCGGCGTCACCAGGTTGAGACTGTCGACAAACGTGGCAACGGCGGACAGCTTCGTGGCGGGGTCGTAGAAGGGCCCACCCTCGCCGTAATTGACCAACACGTGGTATGTGCCGGCCGGTAAGTCGCGCAACGCAAACACGGCCGAGTCAGGTGGCACTTCGAAAGTGAACGCATGCTCACCACCGTCGCCGTATTTGTAACCCAATCCACCACATGGACGAAACCCGGCGCCCGTCCCCCAATCACCCGGTGCAACCGCATAGACACCCGCTCCTTCAGTGGTCAGCACCGCAGAGGACCAGAAGAGCGAATTAGTGACGTAGACGTCAAACCTGGACCCGCCGGCCGGAGACCAGGCAGACACGGTCCAATCTCCCGGCTGGCTCGTGGTGAACGTGTACCAGTCGACAGCCAGTTGTTGCTCGCCTCTCCTCACACGCTCAAATGCCAGCGCCGGATTGAAGATGCCGTCGGACGACATCGTGCCGAGGGCCCGCGGAACGGAGTCATTTGGCTCGTAGATATCTCTCTGAGTCACAACAAGCGTATCGCTGATCAGAATGCCCTCGAACCCCAAGAGCACAGCTTGCGATATGATAGGCGCAGGAGGCGTGACCCAAAGTTCCAGGGTACCGAAACCGGCCGGCCTCTCAGGGTCCACGGGGGTGTATGACTTGAACAGAGCGTCGGCCCCGCCCAGCGTTGCAGCGATAGTTTGAGTCAGCCCAACGCCGAAGAGTTCCACGCTGGATCCATAGCGCACCAAGATGGGTGCGATGCTGTCCAGCTCGTAAACATCACGCACCTGCACCAACTGCGTCGCGTTCTCCGCCTGGGCATAAGCGATCGCACGGGCAGTAACCTCGGTCTGTCCAACCTTGTTTGCCAGCAGACGGCCGTCCGGATCGACCAGAAGCACTGTTACATCACCGGACTCGAACCGTATTTCGGCATTGGGGACGGTGTCTGTCTCGGCAAGGACTACGGCACTCAGCAGCATGCTGTCGCCAATGATCAACGGCGGTATCTCCGTCATTTGGACGGCCAGCCGCGAGGAACGATCGGTTGGTACCTCACAGCCGGTAAGAACGGCCACAGTGGAAGCGCAGCCCAGTACTACCGCAAGGGCTGACAAGAGACGCCTGTGCCCCTCTGGCTCGCCGCG
>JARRLJ010000306.1:2947-6756 GCA_037387025.1 Gemmatimonadales bacterium | reverse complement strand
GTTCCAGACTCGGTCCATTACCCATTCGCCAGTCTCGAAATGGCCTTCCTCGACGCGATCGAAAATGACACCATTTGCAGTTGTGGGATCGCTCAGCGCGAACTCAATGCGTGTATTCTGCGCAAACAAGAGGTATTCATCGGAGCCCAGTTCGGCTATCATCGCCCCGCCGGATGCTCGTTCCAGGATCGGTGAAGGATCCCGCTCCATCCACGTCCAATCGGAACCGCCGAACTGCCACTGGTCGTAGCGCACTGTGGCCTCCCACTTGCCAAGCGCGAGAGTCTGAACCGAATTGTCATCCGGCTTAGCGACTCCCCAAGTGCGATTCTCCAGAGCTATGCGCGCCCAGTCACGCGCGATCGGCGCAAAGACCTCATACAGCACTGCAAACGGCTCAATGGTCTCCTCGGTTATCGCGCGCGCGCCAAGCGGGTAGTTGCTGTATCCGGTGAAATCCATTCCGAACGGGCTGAAGCCGACACCGTTGTTGCCAAATACGTGAAAGAAGAAGCGCGCATACTCGGCGTCGTTGCCGATCTCCACTACCACCAAGGGGTTGTCTGCCCTGTTGTAACGATCGAAGTGAGCGGTAGCCGTCCGGTGGTCGCGAGCGTAAACGTCCGGCGCAAGAACCGACAGAGCTGGTGCCGCAGCCCGGTAGATCTCGATGACGTTCCATGTCGGTCCACCGCTGGCATAAGTGATCGGATCCTGGTCGCCGATCGGATCGCGCAGTGCGGCGTTGGCATAGAAGGGTAAGGGGTACTCCTCACGTCCGCCTGCCGCGACCTCGCCGATGAATCGCGCCGTGTGCCACGCGTGGAAAAATTCATCTGCATTTTCGCCGAAGGCTTCCGTCCACGTTCCCGGCCGCGCATCCAAGGTCTCGATTAATTCATCGGGTACGGGTCCCGCGAATAGTGCATTGGCGGTGGGTGAATAGTCACGGATACTGCCATAGACACCCGGTTCGTTTTCCACCTGCACCATGATCACGGTCTTACGGTCGCTGTCGATGCCTCGGAGATGCCGCATGAGTTGCCGAAAGGCGCTGCGATCGGCGTTGAGAGTTTCTTCAAAGTGAGGTGATAACGCGTAGTGGACACGTCCATCCCGTCTGACGATTCGTGGAAACCGCTCGTTGTTGAGCTTCACCCATGAAGGTGCGTAGTGTGGAGAAGTGTTTTTCCAGGTCGCAAACCACAGCAGAATCAAGCGAACATCATGTGCTCGCGCTTGCCGAACCAGCTCGTCGACGTAGCTGAAGTCGAATTGCCCCTCCTCGGGTTCTATCTGCTCCCAGGCCACCGGTATCTCGAGTGTGTTGGCATACATGTGCTCGATCGCTGGCCAGACATCTTCGAGTGCACTGGGATAGTTGCTGGAATTGTTTGCCTGCGCGCCCAGGATCAGGAATGGTTCTCCGTCCACAACAAGTGCATGGTGTCCATTTTGCTCACCAAAATGGGGCAGCTCGGTATCCTGGCGACTTCGCGAGCACGAACCGAGAGACACCGCTGAAAGGACGGCCGCAATGCGGACAGCGCGATTTCTATACATCAGCATCCTCCATTTTCTTCAGCAATGGCGGCTCGGCCCCGCCCACCAGTGATCAATATCGTTGATATTACTCATGACCTTGACGGCTGGGTGGTTGCGCACCTCGGCCAGATCCGCTTCGATTCGCTGTTCTTAGATTGCGCCGAATGCCCTGAAAACTACAGTAGATCTAGGGGTCGTTGTTAGGCCGAACGATTCGCTGGTCCAGGGACCATCGATATCCTTGTGGAGTGACAACCCTGTCGATATATCCCAAAACCAACATTGAGAGATTCCGTCACCTTTCTGGCGAAACCGCGTGCGAATACTCAGATCCAAGACAGCTGTGGCCATCGGGCTCCTTGTGGCTGTTTCCTGTGCACTCGCGGACGCCGGCCGGTATTGGGAGTGTATTGCGCCAGCCAATCCTGGTGGCGGATGGGATCTAACGTGCAGAATCACCTCCAGGGTCATGGAAGAACTCGAGCTGTCGCCCGGTCCGGTTCGGGTCACAAACATGCCCGGGGCAGGTGGGGGTGTGGCGTTCGCAAACGCGGTGACACAGCGATCGGACCACAGCAACGTGCTCTTCTCAGCCAGCCCGGCAACCACTTTGCGGCTCGCACAGGGACAGTACGGTCACCTGACGGTAGATGACGTTCGTTGGATCGGTGCAATCGCTGCCGAATACGGAATCATCGCGGTGAGTCACGTCGCGCCGTGGGAAACTCTCACCGATCTGATGGCCGACTGGGTGCGCGATCCGGCGTCCGTGGTGGTGGCAGGAGGCAGCGCAGCCGCCGGGCAGGACCATATGAAGGTCATGCTGCTCGCACGCGCGGCCGGTATTGAGCCCGGTAAAGTGCGCTATGTTCCGTTTGACGGAGGAGGGGAGGCGCTCACTGCCTTGCTGGGAGGCTTTGTTTCGGTCTTTCCGGGTGAAGGTTCGGAAGTGGAGGCCCAGGTCGAAGCGGGAAACATCCGGGTGCTTGCGGTGCTCGCACCGGAGCGTATCGAAGGACCGTTGGCTGACTCTCCGACGGCGAGAGAACAAGGGTTTGACGTGGTGTGGGTCACCTGGCGCGGGTTCTACGTTCCGGGGGACATAACAGAAACTGAGTACGACGCGTGGCTGCGTGTCATGCGCGCACTCCAAGTCTCCCCAGAATGGCAGGAAGCACGCCGTCTGAACCGGTTGCGTTCGTTCTCACTTGTCGGGACCGAGTTCGAAAACTTCGTACGCGCTCAGGTACGCGATTTCGGACTACTGTCCCGCGACATAGGCCTCATCAAGTAGCAAGCACGCCCTGGCGACATGGACGATCGTAGCGCAGCGAGAAGTGGCACTGGATCTGACCGAGTAGCTGGTGCGGTATTGATCGTCGTGGCGCTATGGATGGCGCTGGAGTCCAGGGACTTCACGGTGGGATTTGTCACCGACCCACTAGGTCCGAAAGCGTTTCCGTTGCTCGCTGCCGGGCTAATGCTTGTCGCCGGCGTATCTCTGTTGGTCCGCCCGGCAGGTACGTCAGCCTGGCCCCAGGGACGAGGACTGCTGCGGTTGGTAGCAGCTGTCATATGCCTGTTGTCCTATGCGCTACTACTCACAATCCTTGGTTTCTTCACCACGACCATGCTGGGCGTCTCCGTCTTCGCACTACTGCTCGGCGGACGTCCTGTTCAGGCACTCCTAGCTGCGGCCGCGATATCCGCGACTCTCTACGTGTTGTTCTCCTACCTGTTGAATGTAGCGCTGCCACTTGGCTCGCTGTTCGTGCGCGGCGGGTGACGGATGGAAACCGTTGCGGTCTTGCTGGATGGCTTTGCTGTTGCATTGCAGCCGGTCAATCTCGGGCTGGCATTCTGTGGCGTGTTGATCGGAACAACGGTTGGAATGCTACCCGGAGTCGGGCCGATCAACGCAATTGCAATTCTGCTGCCACTGGTATTCGCTGCAGGTCTGCCGCCTGAATCGGCGCTAATCTTCTTCGCGGGGATCTACTACGGCTCTCAGTACGGCAACTCGATCAGCACGATTCTGTTGAACATTCCGGGCACCGCTTCGGCCGTTGTGACGGGAATCGACGGCCACGCGATGACACAGAAAGGGCAGGCGGCTGCGGCCCTCGCCGTGTCGGCGACCGCATCGTTTGTGGGTGGAACGCTGTCCGCGTTTGGGTTGGTGTTGTTGGCGCCAGCATTGTCGCGTTGGGCCATCCGGTTCGGTCCGGCGGAGTACTTCGCACTCATGGTGTTTGCGTTTTCCG
>JARRLJ010000306.1:0-2937 GCA_037387025.1 Gemmatimonadales bacterium | reverse complement strand
CCCAAAGCGATCGCTGCTACCGGTCTCGGACTGTTTCTCGCCAGCATAGGGTTCGATCCTCAAAGCGCCGTGCCACGCTTCACGTTTGGCCAACTCCGGCTGTTGGACGGCATGGATTTCGTCGTCGTGACCATAGGCCTGTTCGCGATCAGCGAGGTCTTCCTGATGCTGGAGCAGACCGATGTCGCCCAAGGTTCGGTTGACAAGCTAGGACGCGTGGCACTCAGAATGCGCGACTTGACTGCGACTATCTGGACCATGATTCGCGGCAGTGTGATCGGTTTCCTAGTTGGTGTCCTCCCGGGAGCCGGTGGAACCGTCGCTAGTTTCGTGGCCTACACTGCCGAGCAGAGAGTTGTCGACCGAGAAGGGACCTTCGGAAAAGGGGACGCGCGAGGGGTGGCTGCACCCGAAGCAGCAAACAACGCAGCGGCTAACGGCGCCATGATCCCGTTGCTCACGCTTGGAGTGCCAGGGAGCGCCACCACCGCCGTACTGCTCGGTGCACTGATGGGTCTGAACATCACACCTGGGCCCCTACTGATCGAACGCAATCCAGAGGTCTTCTGGGGGCTCGTAGCGTCCATGTACCTGGGGAATGTGTTTCTGCTCGTACTCAATCTCCCCATGGTCGGCGTGTTCGTTCGCATCTTGCGGCTCCCACGCTGGGTCCTCATGCCTGCCGTCGTTGCACTTAGCTGCGTCGGGGTCTACGCAGTGAATGCCAGTGTCTTGGACCTTGCGTTGATGACACTGCTCGGCGCGATCGGGTACTTGATGCGCAAGACAGGTTTCCCGCTAGCACCGGTGATTCTCGGTCTCGTGCTCGGACCGCTCATGGAGAAGAGCTTGAGACGCGCGCTAGCTCTGAGCGGTGGCGAGTTGTCCGTATTGTTCGACAGCTCGATTGCCCTCGTTCTTTGGATCCTTGCTGCGGTCAGTCTGTTTTCGCCGCTGCTCTTGAGACGGAGCTTGTGGCGCAGGGCTTGAGCCTCTCAGGCGCTTACCTCTCCTCCCACCTCGGCCCGTGTCCCAGATACGGTTGCGCCTCCCACGATTCGGCACCGCCCACGACGCGCGGGTCACCGGTAGCCTCGAGGGCTTCGGTGAGGCGCTGGGATAGTTCGTTCTTGATCGCAGCATAGGCGGGGTCGGTGGCCAGGTTGTTGAGCTGGCCGGGGTCCTCGCGCAAGTCGTAGAGTTCCTCGGCCAGACGTTTTGCGAAGGAGAGATCGTAGAAGCGCATCCCGCCCGGCTCTGCGCGGTGCTCCCAGATGTAGTTCTTGGTGGGACCGTTGTCGGTGTCGGCGAGCCAGGCGTGCTCGATGTAGGCGTTCTCGTAGTCGGGAGTGCCGACGGGCCAGCGGTCGGGCAGGAAATTCCTGATGTAGAGGTAGTCGTCGGTGCGGATGGCGCGCATGGGATAGCCGCCGCTTATAGGCGCCTCCTGGGCGGGCACGTGGCGTTCCTTGCCGAACAGAGCGTAGTCGCGCGATTCGTCGACGCGACCGGTATCGGAGGACATTAGCAGCCGGACCAGCGAGCGGCCCGTCATCTCAGGTGGCACCGGAAGTCCGGCTGCTTCGAGAATCGTGGGGGCGACGTCGATCAAGGAGATCAAATCGGTGACCCTGCGGCCACCGGGGACACGCGCGGGCCAGCTCACGACGAACGGCATCCACACACCCGCATCGTAGATGTTGGCCTTGGCGCGCGGGAACGGCATGCCGTTGTCGGAGGTCACTATGACCAGCGTATTGTCGAGCGCGCCCATCGCGTCAATTACTTCGAGTAGCTCACCCACCTCGCGATCGAATCGTTGGACCTCCCAGTAGTAGTCAGCGATATCGCTGCGCACTTCGGGCGCATCGGGAAAGTGGGGAAAGAGTTCGATCGAATCGAGGTCCATACCGGAGGCCGCGCCGGAGCCCGCCTCGTAGGGCCGGTGCGGGTCCGAGCTTCCGAACCACAGGGCGAACGGCTGGGCGTCAGTGCGAGCGGCAAAGAACTCCTCAATGGTTTCGTAGCGCGGACCTGCCGGGTTGTCGGGCTGGTCCGGATGCTCGCCCGGGCCCCAGCCTTTGCGGAAGCTGCCCACGTGGAAGCCGGCTTCCGCGAGCAGTGCTGGGTACTCGGGGAACTCGGACGGCCAGTAGCTCCACAGCTCCGCGCCGGCCCCGAGCCGCCAGAAGTGCTGCCCAGTTACAATGGCACCGCGGCTGGGAGTGCAAGACGGTGATGAGACAAAGGCCTGTTCGAACAGGACTCCTTCGTCAGCCAGGCGGTCGAATGTGGGTGTACGGACCACCGGATCACCGTATACTCCGGCGTGCGGCCAGCTCCAGTCGTCCGCAATCGCGAAAACGATGTTCGGCGGTGGTTGCTGTGCCGGCGAACAAGCGAGCAGCGCGAGCGTGAGGAACACAGGTGCGGTAGTTGCGGTTTTCATGACCGCTAACCTATCACACTGCTATCAAGACCACCATCTTATTCGTATTGAATAATGCGCTTATGTGCTCCCCCATCTACTTCCTGTCGACGGCCCAAGTTGAAACCGGTCACAATCAGTTGGGAGCGACACAGGGCACGTGGTTTGTTCGATGCAAGGAAGGAGTCCTAAAGCGATGAGCCGAATCCGACCGTTCGATGGAAGAGACGTCTTCAAAGGCTTCACTTTGCTCGTTGTCATCCTTTTGTCTTCCGTCTCTCCGGTACAAGGTCAGTTACCGCGGTTGCAGGTCAGCGACAACGGGCGTTATCTGGTCACTGAAGCGGGCAACCCGTTCTTCTACCTCGGCGACACCGCGTGGGAGTTGTTTCACCGGCTCAATCGCGAAGAGGCCGACCTGTACTTAGAACAACGTGCCGCACAGGGTTTCACAGTCATCCAGGCGGTGGTGCTGGCTGAATTCGATGGTCTGACACAGCCCAACGCGT
>JARRLJ010000305.1:0-3824 GCA_037387025.1 Gemmatimonadales bacterium | reverse complement strand
ACCGTCCAGAGCTTTGCCGACGTGGAATACATCGAGGCCGGAGGAGACCGAAACACAGGCCTGAAGGTCCCCTTGCGAGATCAGGATCGCTACGTGCCTTACACGCAATTGACGTCGTTCGAGATCCTGCGATACAGACTGGGACGTTGCTATAGTAGATCCGCATGCCTCTTCGATGTGGAAGTGAGGATCACCACTACCACGGGGATGGACGACGTAGCGAGCTACGGTCTCATCGGAGGCCTGGAGGTGCTGGTAGTCGATCGGTCGACGGGTGAGGAGACGGACTTGTCCCGCAGGTTTGCCGAGATTGTGGATTCAAACATGGTGTTGGCCATCCGCAGAATCGAGTTCGACAGCCCTTAGCAGGTCTGACCGCGGGACCAGCAGGCGCCTAGATCGATGCGCGGCAATCGTTCCGCAGACTACGTAACCGAGTTAAATGTTGTGCGTATATCACTTAACAGAGATTTCACCGTTGCTTTAAGTCTTTGCGATATATGAAGTTCCTTAACCCACAATTAATCTCCACTTAATCCGAACAACGTAGCATTGATGCATGGGGCCGCATCCCGTCATCCGTCGGGGAGGTTTGAGGACGACATGATGCGAAATGTCTGCACGGTGTGCGTCACATTTATTTTGGCGCTGTTGGTGATCGTACCGCTGCTCTTCGTCTGGAACCTGTTCTGGAACGGGCAGGGGATAATCGATTGGAGAGTCAGCATTGCGATTGCGGGAATGCTCGCTCTCGTGTTTCCCATCGTGATCGCGGCCCGCAACGGAGCCCACACGAGACAGCAATAGCCGCTTCGTTATCCCTCTGGAAGTGCGTTTCCCAGTACACTCGAACGTCCTGTGTGAGAGGGCCGTCAGCCGGCCGAAACAGGTCGAGGAAGACGCGTTGTAAGTGATTGTATAGTAGTTATTTACCGCTCCCCGCTCCCCGCTCCCCGCTCCCCGACAACCGCCTTCATTTTTTGTGATTTTAGTCCCAGCGCCCCATGAGGGTCCGATGCATGTTATGACGTGACTGGGCCCAGGAATTCTCCTGTGAAGTCGGTCCCCAACGCGTCCATCAGTTGGAGAGGTTCCAGTGCATGACTGCGTCTGACACAGCTCTGACCGGCGACCAAACGCTGACGTTCAGCCGGAACGACTGGGAGGAAGAATCGTACGAGCTGTTCGTGGAGCGAGCCGACCCACGTCCGTGTCCGAAGTGCGGCCGAACCGGGTTTTACGGTCCACGCGCATCCGATCCGGGCCTCAAGTATCGGCAGTGCCGTTTCTGTGGTTTCTGGCAGGCGACAGGTGGGCAGCCCGTACAGTTCCGACCGACGGTTCACGGCTGCGAAGAGTGGCCCGAGTGCGCTCGTGCACCGTACATCTGGTGGGTGCACCCGGAGGACAAACGGTACACGTGCCCTTATTGCGCACAGCAAGTGACCGTGGAGAGCCACAACACGTACATGAAGGGAGTGCTGGTGCTGGCTCCGTTTTACAACCTGGATCACCCGTGGCGCAAGGTGCCGCAGAATCGACCCTATGATTATTACCAGAGGTTCTGGGAAAACTGGCCGTGTACGAAGGGGCGGGTCATTCTCTAGTCTGGGTTGTGGGTGGCGAATCGAATATGAGAAAAGAAGTTACGCGGCTGAAGTGGGGTATGGGTCTTGCGCTGTGAAGAGCGGTTTGAGAGAACGGCACTGGCCACATGATTGACCGGGAAACACTTTATCCGGCCCGAGCCCGGGTATGAGGGAGCAGGGCGTGGACGAAACTAGCAAAGGAAGTTGGGCGGGAGGCTTGCCGCCCCGTGGCACCGAGGCTCGATTCGAGAGCCAGGTGCCAGAGGGGAACGGCATGTCTGAGTCCGGCTCGGCACATGCTAACCCCGGTTCGGGTAGCGGCCCCACGCTGGACATCGTTTTCATCGTGAAGCACGATGGGTCCATCCTGTACCTCAACCGGACGCTTCCAGGCGGACCGGAAGCGGCACCGGGCGAGAATTCTGTATTCAGCTACACAAATGACGAATACCATGGGGCCCTTCGAGCCGCTCTCGACGATGTATTCGCGGTCGGTGAGCCACATGGGTACGAATGTGTGGGTACCGGCCCCTTCAAGGAGGGAGCCTGGTACCAGTGCCGGGTCGCGCCTAACCGGAGAGAAGGGAAGGTGGTTTCGGCCACCATCATTGCGCGGGATATGACTGCGTGGAAGCGGGCGGAGGAGGGACTGCGGCAGGAGCGTGACCAGCTGAAGAGCGAATTCGACTCGGTAAGAAGCGAGCTCGAGCGGCTCAGGTCGAGAGCCTCGGAACAAAGCCACGCCCCAGGAATGGACAGGTTCCGATCCATCATTGACCAGGCTGGAGAGGCGATCTTCATAACCGATCCCGAAACGGGGCGCTTTGTGGACGCCAATGAGACCGCCTGCCGCTGGGTCGGTCTCAGTCGAGAGAAGATGCTGACGCTGGGCATCAACGATCTCGACCTCGAGTTCCCGCTCGAGAGCCCCAATGGCGTGCCGGAGCACGTGACCAACACCAGGAACTCCCATCGGCCCAAGGTCTACAGTGGTGGTCGCCATAGGCGCCGAAACGGGACCTCGTTCCCGGTGGAGGTTGCCATAGCTAGAAGACAGTTTGGCGGTCAGCAGTACCAGCTAGTCGTAGCCCGCGACATCAAGGAGCGGAGCAAGACAACGGAGACACTGCGCGAGGTTGAAGATCGTTTCCGCAGTCTGTTCGAGCTTTCACGCGACGCCATCTACCTCTCAGCGCGTGACGGTTCGGTTTCGGAAGTCAACGATGCGGCGATCGATTTGTTCGGGTACACGAGGGCTGAGTTGCTCCAGATGGAAGCCAGGAAGTTGTACGTCAAGCCGGAGGACATAAGGACATTCCAGCGGAGCGTGGATCAGACAGGTTCTGTTCGGAACATGGAAGTTGACTTCCGCAAGAAGGATGGCGGGACCTTTGCCGGAGTGCTCTCGGCAACGCTACGGCATGATGGGGAAGGAAACATCCTCGGATATCAGTGCATGATCCGGCCAGTTCAGGAGAACGGGGTAGCCACGGTCACCACCCCGCCTCCGTCCAGCGAACCTAGCGTCGAGGAGCAGCCGGCCGAACCCGGCAAGGCCGGAGTGCTGGTGGTGGACAATGACAAGCGCGTGTTGACCGAGGTTCGAGAAGTACTCGAGCGTGCAGGTATTGCCGTGCTGACGGCACGGACGAGCGCAGCGGGAATCGAGGTGTTCCGAGCTGAGGCGTCAGCCGTAGGTGTGGTTCTCTTGGGTGAGGGCGACAAGGAGACTGATATCCCTGGCGCGGTAAGGAACCTCGAGTCGATCGACCCGGGCGTGAAGGTAATACTGCTGAGCGATGGTTACGGGCGACCCGGCGGTGGGCCTCCTGCAGAGCTCCGCGACATAGATGTCGTGAGCAAGCCGGTGCACCCGCTGGCGCTCGTTCAGCACGTGCGGGAGGCACTGGCGGCACGCCACTCCGAGTGACGGTCGGGCAACTACCCGCCAGGCTCTATCTGGCCGCACCCACCCCACAGTTTCGCTATCACGGTCCGCACTGAGTATTTGTTGGCTGCACGTTCTGACAGTTCACGCTCTCAGCCATTCCGGACGCCATCACGGCACAGGCCGCCTTCTGGGCCGCCCTCATCGCTTCTGCCTCATCTGCGCCGGAACCGGTGCGGCACTCTGTCCTGCCGTTGTATTCCACGCATAGCTCGCACTGGGCTTGCACGGTGCTCATGCTTCCGTAGATGAGGATCGCGACCAGGGCAATCAGCGCCACCACAAAC
>JARRLJ010000304.1:0-3827 GCA_037387025.1 Gemmatimonadales bacterium | reverse complement strand
TCTGGATCTAGTGGCGTATCAGGATGCAGCGACCAAGTTTCAGCCCACCAATACCCCAGCCATCTCATTGCTGTACGCGTTGGTCCGACAGTTGCAACGGATCTCAGACAGTGGCGGATTCGCCGCACGGTGGGAGCGACACGAGGCAATGCGTGGGGCTGTCGAGGGCTGGATTGGCGGAAGGGGCGGACAGTTGGGTTTTTCCTATCTGCCAGAAGATGGCAGGAGGTCGTACACGGTCTCGTGTCTGAACGTCGCGGAAGGCCAGAACGGCCGTGAAATAGCGAAGAAGCTGGCGAGTCAGGGGTGGACTATCGGATCTGGCTACGGCAGACTGAAGGAGAAAACCATCCGCATCGGACACATGGGTGACCACTCTGTTGAAAAGGTGGTCGAACTGCTTGGAGTGATAGAGGGAGTATCGACGTGATCTACAAAGTTGTAATCGCCGACCGGATCAGCGACGCAGGTCTGCAGTTGCTACAGAGGGCACCGGAGCTGAAAGTAGTCTCGACGGTCGGTGAACCGGAGCGTCTACCGAGCGAGGTGGAAGCTGCCCACGCGCTGATAGTTCGCTCGGAGACTCAGGTGACGGAGGATCTGTTGGCGGCGGCTCCCGAACTGGTGTTGGTCGCTCGGGCTGGAATCGGTGTGGACAACATCAACGTGGAAGCTGCGACGCGCAGGAACGTGGCCGTCTTGAATGCGCCCGGTGCGAACACTGTGAGCGCGGCAGAGCAGACCTTCGCTTTGTTGCTTGCCCTTTTTCGCAAAGTCACTGTGGCTGTGCAGAGCATGCGGATGGGCGAATGGGATCGCAAACGCTTTATTGGCACGGAATTGAACAGCAAGACGCTCAGCACCCTGGGGCTCGGCCGCATCGGGCAGCGGGTGGCGGGGATTGCCCGAGCGTTCGGTATGGAAGTGCTTGCGTGCGATCCATACGTCTCGCCGGAGAGCGCCCGGAACATAGGTGTTACGCTTACCACGCTCGAAGATGCGCTCAAACGTGCCGACGTTGTGAGCCTACATATGCCACTGACGGATGTCACCCGTAAGACGATCAACGCCGAACGATTGGCACTCATGAAGCCAACTGCGGTCTTGGTCAACACGGCGCGTGGTGGGTTAGTCGACGAGCAGGCCCTGGCTCACGCGGTGGAAACAGGCCAGCTGGCCGGAGCGGCGTTGGACGTTTTCGAGACGGAGCCGTTACCGGCCGACTCTCCGCTCAGATCATCAAACAAGATCGTCCTTACTCCACATCTGGCGGCATCCACTACGGAGGCCCAGGAGAGGGTTGCGACGGAGATCTGTGAAGTAGTACGCCAATCGTTACTGACTGGGAACGTCGATCGTGCTGTAAACTTGGAAGGAATCACCAGCGGCACGATGAGATAAGGTCAGGCCGCAGACTCCGCGGCGCCGTCCTGAGGCACATCGGGCTTCGGCGGACCAGGCGGAGCTATGGCGCCGGCCAGCCGGAATGACCCCACCGTAGCAGTGAGCCTGTCGGCCGCGTTGGCCAACTGGGATGCCGACGCGGCTATTTGTTCCGTCGACGCACTCTGTTGTTCCGCAGATGCCGCGATCTCCTCCGACGCGG
Source organism: Gemmatimonadales bacterium (assembly GCA_037387025.1). Lineage (GTDB taxonomy): Bacteria > Gemmatimonadota > Gemmatimonadetes > Gemmatimonadales > GWC2-71-9. Next base: position 2,221 of record JARRLJ010000304.1, on the reverse strand, counting down.
CGACCACCGATTCGGTTCCGACAGCTATCTTCTCCAGCCGCTTGGTGATTTCCTCAACGAGTGACTTGACTTCTCCTGCGGCCCTGGAGATTTCGTCGCTCCATGCGCTCGACTCAGCAGTCGCTGCGGCGACTTCCTCGAGTGCACCGGCGGCTGACTCGGCTACTTGGCGTACCGAGACGCTCGCCTCTGCCAAGTTCTCCAACCGAGTCTGGGTTTCCTGAACGGTCTGCAGGACGTTACGGACGACATCCGAGGTCGTCGCTGCTGAGCGGGCTGCTTGATTCGCCAGTTTGCGTACTTCATCCGCCACGACCGCGAATCCGCGACCCTCTCCCCCACCCGCTCGCGAGGCCTCGATTGCCGCGTTCAGGGCCAGCATGTTGGTCTGGGTGGCGATAGTCTTGGCCTGGGTCAGGAACTGCTGGATCTCCTCCGAGAGCGCGGTCAACCGCTTGGCATCGGCAGCACCTCGCTCCAGGTCGCTTGCCAGGTCGGCTAGCTTCTTACTTCCCTCCAACAACCTGCCGCGGTGCTCGTTTGCAGTCTCGGCTAACACTGATCCCCGCTCTGCGGCTACCTGTGCACCGTCGGCCAGCGTGGTTGTGATGCTGAGGATACGCCCGGCGTCGTCGGCTGATTCTCGGGCGAGCTCTGACTGCTCGGTGGCCTGGCTCGAGAGGTCCTGACAGGTGTCGGCCATCTCCTGGGTCGAAGCAGACATTTCCTCTGTTGCGGCTGAAATCTGCTCCGCCATGGCGGCAGATTCCTGCGCCGACGTGCGCATCTCACCCACTAGCTTGCGCAGCGAGTCGACCATCGACCGCACCGCGCCCATCAGGTTTGAGACTTCCCCCGTTACTCCGCCAGACGCTGCTACGCCTACCGACAGGTCGCCGTCGGCGATCCGGGTTGCTACCGTGCCTGCCACGCGCACCGGCTGTGTCACGCTTCGGTGCAGCCATTCCGTGAGTCCGGCGAGCAGCAAGATCGCGACGAACAGTCCGAAGCCGGCAACGACATAGATCGAGTCCCGGATTGAGGAAGCGGCGTTATGGGCCACCTCCTGTCGCTGCCGCACGAGCACCCACCACTTGCTACCGTTGGCAGGCCGCGAGGCCACCAACTCCCCACCGAGTTCACCCGGGATGGAGACGACGGCGGTCTCCTCCTGTCTGGGGATGTCCTGCGCTCTCTGAGCCGTGGTGAATAGGCGGCCGGCCTCACTCGCTATCATGATGCTCCCGGTCGAGTCCACCACATCTACCGTCGAGAGGGTCAGCTCCTGGCCCGCCGACAGTAGCTCGGCCAGGCGTGACAGATCCACGAGGCCTCTGACGACTCCGATCATCACTCCCGAGTCCGGATCGTTGATCCGGGCGGCTAACTCGAGCCCCAGAACGCCAGCCGATGCGTCGTTAGCCGGGGTCCCTTCATACCAGCCCGTCAAGCTGGCATCCCGCCACCACTCCTCGTCCGATTGGACGAAATCCGATGTGGGATTGGAGGCGAGGACCGTAAAGCCGTTGCGCTCGGTGAAAGAGATCTCGGCGAATTCAGACGCGTCACGGAACGAAACGAGATAGTTGCGCAACCGCTGGTCACGCCCCATCGCTTTCTCCTCGGCAAACTGACTTTCCAGTTCTTCCGTGGCGTAGCGGTCGAAGCCGAGATCCAGTGCCTCGGCGGTCGCAGCCCGGGCGGCGTCGACCACGGCAGGCGAGCCGGCCAGCAACTCTAGGTCGGATCTGCGTTGCTCCATGTATAGATCGACCAGCTCAGCCGCGCGTTGAACCGTGGCTTGTAGTTGCCCTTCTGCCGGACGCATGAACTCGCGGGCTGTGATACGGCTGGCCGCGTATGCCCCAAGGGCGACCAGCACGGCCGCGATGGGTGTCGATACGAGAATGACTCGTTTGCGTAGATCCGTAGTAGCAGTAGCCATCAGACAGCCGCAAGGTATGGAAGGCTTCCGGGCCGAGCAAGCGCTGATAGATTTCCACGACTATGAGCGACCAGAGGCTTGAGGCTCTTACCTACGATCCCAAGGCCGTGGAAACCAAGTGGCGCGGCACGTGGGAAGAACGACGCACGAACTCGGTAGATCTGGTCCACGCAGATCGGCCGTTTTACAACCTCATGATGTTCCCGTACCCATCGGCCGAGGGATTGCACGTTGGTAACGTTTTCGCGTTTGTGGGCAGCGATATCTACGGCAGGT
>JARRLJ010000303.1:0-3829 GCA_037387025.1 Gemmatimonadales bacterium | reverse complement strand
GGTTGAGCGCGGGTGAGTGGGAACAGATGAAGGAAGCTCTGGGCACTGACCTCGCAAGCCGGGTTGTCAGAGAGGAGCTGCTGCCAATTGATTACCTCTCGGTTCGAGTGCCCGGCATGCTGCCGGTGTACGTCCAGATGCAGGAGATGGCGCACGAGATAATCTCCCAAGCGTTCTCCAACGAGGTAATCACTCCCGGCGTCACCACCACTGAAGACGTGGTGTGGTGGATGCGACAGACACTGAATGATCGTGGTCTAGGCACCTGGTTCCAACCGTCCGTGGATATCCAGCGCAGGGGAGGCAACCCGGAGGGACCTGCGCCCGTGATCGAAAGAGGCGACGTGCTCCACTGTGACTTCGGTATAACGGCGTTGGGCCTCAACACCGATACGCAGCACATGGGTTATGTACTGCGAGAAGGTGAGACCGACGCACCCGATGAACTTATGGTCGCCCTGCAAAACGGCAACCGACTGCAGGACATCGTCATGGGAGTGATGCGCCCGGGGTTGAGCGGCAACGAAGCGCTGCGACTGGCTCTGGAGGAAATGCACGCCCAGGGCATAGACGGGACTGTGTACAGTCACCCGATTGGAGACCACGGGCACGGTGCCGGTCCACTGGTAGGTCTGTGGGACCGTCAGGATGGCGTGCCCGGCCGCGGGGATCCTCCCATAAGGACGAATACGTGGTACTCAATTGAACTGCAGGCTGCGACCCGTATACCCGAGTGGGATGGCCAGTTAGTGCGTATGATGCTGGAAGAGGATGCCCAAATGACAGCAGACGGCACGATGGAGTGGATTCTGCGGCGTCAGGCCGCTTTTCATTTAGTACGCTGACGGATGACCGGCATATCCGAACTGCCGACTCCCGCCTTGCTGCTTGACCTCGACAGGCTCGAGGCAAACCTCCGTACGATGGCCGCGCGCTGCGAGGCTCTCGGAGTTGCGCTGCGTCCCCACATCAAGACACACAAGTGCATCGAAATCGGGAAGCTGCAACGAGACTTCGGCGCAAATGGAATCACCGTATCAACTTTGGAAGAAGCGCGCGTGTTCGCACAACACGGGTTCGACGACATCACATGGGCTTTCCCGGTGATTCCGAGCCGCATAGACGAGGCGGCAGAACTGGCCACGAAGGTCACGTTGGGCATTGTGATCGACACGGCGGAAGCCCTGGCACAACTCGAGAGCGTCGGCTTCCCCTTCCATGTGTGGATCAAGGTAGACAGCGGATACCACAGGGCAGGGGTCGACCCGCAAAGCAATTCATCGGTGGACCTAGCTCAGAGACTGGACGCATCCGATACACTCAGCTTTGAAGGTGTCCTGACGCACTCAGGCCAGTGCTACCGAGCGCGCGGCAAGGACATGATCAGGCGGGTAGCTGAAGAGGAGCGCCGCGTGACGGTGGAGTTCGCCGATCGCTTACGGACGGAAGGTGCGGTGTCCGTATCGCACGTCAGCGTGGGCTCGACGCCGGCCATGAGTGTAGTGGAACACCTCAGCGGAGTAACAGAAGCACGTCCGGGCAACTATGCTCTCTACGACTACAGCCAGACGATCATAGGATCATGTAGCGTCAACGATTGCGCCGTTTCGGTGCTGGCCAGCGTGGTGTCCTCTCAGCCGGGCGCCAACCACTCGATAGTAGACGCAGGTGCCATGGCTCTCTCAAAGGACGCTGGACCAGACGACGCTCCGCAAAGGACGATGGGCGAGATCTTCGAAGACTACGCGGCGGGTTCTTTGTCTCGGGAATCACGCGTCGTCTCCGTGAGCCAGGAGCATGGCACCGTGAGCGGCCGTCTGCCGCTTGGGACCAAAGTGCGCGTACTACCCAATCACTCCTGTCTCACTGTAGCACAATTCGACGAATTCCACGTCGTTCGAGGAGATGAAATAGTCGACAAGTGGAAGATCTGGCGGGACCGGTAAGATCCAAGAGTCGGCCAACCCTTCCGCCAGTTGGCTCAGCGCCACACCTTCTCCAGGAACTCTTGCACCTCCCGAACCCCACCCTGCAACACCAGGTATCCATCATGTGGCTCCCGTTCCGTCATTTCACCGGCGATGACGGTCGTCATCAGTTCACGGACCACATCGGGCTGGTCGGGGTGCGCACCCAGAGCCCAACCCAGTTTTATGTACGCGACTTCTGGCAGCATGTTTGCCAGAGGTATGACTCCCAACTGCAGTATCTCGCGTCCGGTCTCGTAAACATGCATCTGCACGAATCCCCACAGAGTCTGTAGGGTCATGTACACCTGTACCCCCGCGTCACGGGCATGCTCTAACGCAGGATACGTCTTGCGGTTCACGTGCCCCAACCCGGTACCTGCGATGATGATCCCCTTGTAACCCCGATCGACGAGAGCGTCGATGACGTCGGCTTTCATACCGGGGTAGTAGTAGGTCAAAGTCACTCGCTCATCGAAGTGCGGCTTCAACGTGACGTCCCTGTCGGGTCGCCGCGTGGACCAATCGTCTTTGAGTGGCGTGATCTTGCCTTGCTCGACAGTTGCCAAGGGTATATCACCCAGCGTCCTGAACGTGCTGCGGTAGGAACTGTGCATCTTGCGCACTCGAGTGCCTCGATGGAGCAGGTTGTAGCGATCCGATGTCGGGCCGAACATGCATATCAAGACCTCGGCTATCGGGCCGTGTGCCGCCGCCCACGTCGCGTTGATCAAGTTCTGAGCGGCGTCCGACGAGGGACGGTCTGAAGAGCGTTGGCTTCCCACCATGACAATCGGAACCGGCGGTTGTTGCACCATGAAGCTCAGAGCCGCTGCAGTGTGGTGCATTGTGTCCGTACCATGGCCTATTACCACTCCGTCATAACCCTCCCGAATCGCTTCACCCGTCTTCTCTGCCAGCACGATGTACTGTTCCGGTCCCATGTTCTCCGAGAACACGCCGAACAGTTTCTCGGTTTCGAGGTTACAGATGTCTGCCAGCTCGGGGACGGATCCATACAGCTCTCCCGGGCTGAACGCGGGAATGACGGCACCAGTCCGATAGTCCAGTCGCGACGCAATGGTACCGCCAGTGCCCAGTAGCTTGACCGTCGGATGTGCGGGATTGGTTGGGAACTCCCGTTCGGGGATCTTGTAGTTGGCCTCGCGGTACCCAGTCTTCTCGAGCGATAACACGGTATCATGACGTAACCCGACGTTATATCCGCTTTTCAACTTCAAGACCAAATGATCAGCATCGCTGGTCTCAGACCGGGGCAGGATCAAGCCCTCGAAATCGCCCCTTGTGGTAACTGCTCTCACTTCGCTCCAAACGGAGACGTCCCAATTCTTCATCAAGGTCAACGCCGGGTCGCGGTACCCTTCGAATCGCTGCTTCTCGTCAGCACTCACGTCGTACGCTCCTGAACTATGTGTGCCAGAGATTCCGTCACCCTTTGCTCGACAAACTTCGGGTCCAGTCGCCCTAGGAACTGCGGTACGATCTCGCCCATGGCCCACCGCATCAACGTGGCGGGAGGCCTCCGTCTCATGACCGAGACCGCTTCCACCATCGTCTCCAGGGCTTGTTCCAACTCTGTTGCGTCACCAGGTCTGCTGCGGTACCGGTCCAGCACCGACGCGGGCGAAGTATCGGGCGATCGCAGGATCGCATCGACTATTCGCTCCGTCGCTTCCAACCGTACCGCGCCAGCTTCCAAGTCACGGACCATCGGCTCGAGCCGACTGGGGGCCGGCATTCGTTCGATGATGCCGCACCGCAAATGGAACGGCATGCGTTTCGCCAGGGCTCGAGCCACACGCCGTGCTACTTCTCCTCTGCAGGGTGCCAGCGCATCGAAC
>JARRLJ010000302.1:0-3840 GCA_037387025.1 Gemmatimonadales bacterium | reverse complement strand
CAAAATATAAACTTGAACACATTACCAAAACTATCAACATCCCCTAAAATAAAATTACCAATATAACACAAATACAATATTCCAAATGACGGCAGCCGACATCTATGCACGGTATGGTGCGATTCGCGTGACCCACGTGGGTCAGGACTACATGATCTTCGACTGGAGTTACCAAACCGATCCGGGAAACCCCGAGCTCGCCATCCACGGTGGACTTCCCGTGGCTGACGATACCGGCATAGTGGTGAAGCGCCACTGAGCGCCGGAGGAGTATCCAGCAGCGCTGAGCTCGACGAGGGCGGTGGACACACCGCCCTCTCTGTTGGTGGGGCCGTCCTCGCCCTCAATTTCTCCCTCCCGGCCCGCGGAGCGGTGCCTCTGTTAGCTGGGTACCCCCTTTTATATTGCCGGCATGACGTCTCAGACTGTCACGCTCGACGGTGACTCGCTGTCCCTTTCGGACTTGATCGCGGTCGCCCGCGACTGCGCCCGCGTCGAGATAGCAGGAGATGCCAAGAACCGGGCCGAACGGTCACGCACGACGATTGAGCGGGCCCTGGCCGCGGGTGCCTCGTTGTACGGGGTGAACACCGGCTTCGGCAAGCTGGCCAGCGTCAGAGTATCCAACGACCAGTTGGTTCAACTGCAGCGCAACCTGATTGTCAGCCACGTGGCAGGAGTCGGTGATCCGCTGCCGACCGACGTTGTACGAGGCGTCATGCTCCTACGTGCCAACGTGCTGCTGAAGGAGACGAGCGGGGTACGTCCTTTGCTCGCGCAGCGGCTGGCAGACCTGTTGAACGCGCAGATTCACCCGATTGTGCCGGAACAGGGCAGTGTCGGGGCTAGCGGTGACCTGGCACCTCTCGCTCACGTCGCGTACGCACTGATGGGTGAGGGTGAGGTGACCCTGTCCGACGGTTCCCGCAAGATGGCCGCCGAAGCTCTACGCGAGGTAGGAGTGGACCCCGTCGAGTTCCAGGCCAAGGAGGGTCTCTCGTTCATCAACGGCACACAGGCGCAGACAAGCATACTTGGATTGTTGGTACACGACGCACGCAAACTCTGGCGGACCACGCATGCCGCTACCGCAATGAGTTTGGAGGCGCTGCGCGGTACGCCGGTGCCATTCGAAGAGAGAATCCACCGGGTGCGACCGCATCCGGGGCAGGTGGAATCAGCTCAATTGCTGGCTGGCATGCTGGAGGGGAGCGAAATCCGGGAGTCCCATAGAGAAGGTGATCCTAGAGTCCAGGATGCATACAGCCTACGCTGCGCTCCGCAGATTCTAGGTCCCGTGCGTGACGCGGTAGAGCATGCCGCCGCCGTGGTGGCCGTGGAATTGAATGCCGCGACGGACAACCCGCTGGTGTTCGGTGACGACGTAGTCTCAGGCGGAAACTTCCATGGGCAGCCGGTGGCGTTCGCACTCGACATGTTAACGATTGGACTAACCACGCTCGCCGGCGTTTCCGAGCGTAGGATAGACCGGCTTCTCAATCCCGATACATCCCAGGGTCTGCCCGCCTTCTTGGCGACCGATCCCGGCCTCGAATCGGGGTTCATGATGGTGCAGATAACAGCGGCTGCTCTGGCGGCCGAGTCGCGTACCTTGTGCCTACCTGCTAGCGTGCAGTCGATCCCGACAGACGGTAACCAGGAAGACTACGTCCCAATGGGGATGGCGGCGGCATTCAAGTGCCGCCGCGTGTTGGCGAATGCGCAGTTGGTGGTGGCGGCCGAGCTGCTGGCGGGTGCACAGGGGCTTGAATTCCTGAAGCCGATGAGGCCGGGCGTCGGAGTGCAGCATGTCTATCAACGTGTCAGGGAATTGGTGCCGGCACTGGATGGCGATAGGCCGCTGACGCCGGACGTGGAGAGAATAGCCAAGCTCATAAAGGAGGAGGCGCTGGTATGACCAGCCGCACCGTGCGTGCACCGAGAGGATCGGAGATCACTTGTCGCGGATGGATCCAGGAAGCCGCACTGCGCATGCTGATGAACAATCTGGATCCAGAAGTTGCCGAACGCCCTGAGGACCTGATCATCTACGGAGGCACGGGCCGGGCGGCGCGCAGCTGGGAGGCATTTGACGCGATCTGCCATGCGTTGCAGACACTCGAGGGAAATGAAACACTGCTCATCCAGTCGGGAAAGCCAGTAGGAGTATTCACAACGCATGAAGATGCACCAAGAGTACTGATAGCCAACGCCAACCTCGTGGGTCGATGGGCCACGTGGGAGAAGTTCAGAGAATTGGAGCGCGACGGACTCATCATGTATGGCCAGATGACGGCCGGCAGTTGGATCTACATTGGAACGCAGGGGATCTTGCAAGGCACGTACGAGACGTTCGGTTCGCTGGCACGGAAGCAGTTCGGAGGTTCGCTCAGCGGAAAGGTAGTAGTGACCGGTGGGCTCGGCGGAATGGGTGGTGCCCAGCCACTCGCGGCAACTATGAACGGGGGTGCGTTTCTGGGCGTCGAGATTGATCCTGCACGCATAAAGCGCCGCGTGGAGACTCGGTACCTGGACGTGATGAGCGAGTCTCTGGATGAGGCCTGGGAATTGGTCACCAAGGCCAAGAGTGCAGGAAAGGCCCTCTCCGTGGGCCTGCTGGGCAACTGTGCTGCGATCCTGCCCGAGATGGTGCGAAGAGATTGGGTCCCGGACGTGCTCACGGATCAAACCTCGGCGCATGACACACTCAACGGGTATGTGCCCGCGGGAATCACGCTCGACGAAGCTCTGGCGCTGCGGCAATCTGATCCGGCCGATTATGTGCGGCGCGCTAGGGGATCGATCGCCGAACATGTCCAAGGGATGCTGGCACTCAAGCGCAAGGGGGCCGTAACGTTCGACTACGGCAACAACATCCGGACGGAAGCCTACGATGCCGGGATTGCAGACGCATTCGAGATTCCCGGGTTTGTGCCCCAGTACATCAGGCCGCTGTTCTGCGAGGGCCGGGGTCCGTTTCGCTGGGCCGCGCTGTCTGGGGACTCCGAGGATCTCTACCGAACCGACGAACTCGTATTGAAACTGTTTCCCGATGACGAACACCTTGCGCGTTGGATCCGGATGGCGCGGGAGAAAGTCGCTTTCCAAGGGCTACCGGCTCGCATCTGTTGGTTGGGCCAGGGAGAGCGAGCTCGCTTTGGACTGGCACTCAACGAACTCGTGGCCAACGGCGAGATTAAAGCTCCGATTGTAATCGGACGGGATCATTTGGACACCGGATCTGTTGCCTCGCCATTCCGCGAGACGGAAGGCATGAGAGATGGTTCTGACGCGATAGCTGATTGGCCTATCCTCAACGCTCTCCTCAACACCGCCTCGGGTGCCTCATGGGTGTCGTTTCACCATGGAGGCGGAGTGGGGATCGGGACTAGCCTGCACGCCGGTCAGGTCATTGTAGCGGATGGGACCCCGAAGGCAGCAGCCCGATTGCAGCGGGTTCTAACCAACGATCCAGGGATTGGGGTGGTACGTCATGCAGACGCGGGCTATCCGGCTGCAATAGAGACTGCGGAACGCCACGGACTGAGACTGCCGATGCGGGAATTACACGATTGACAAACCTCATCACTGGAGCCAGCCAGGTGGTGACCTGTCGCGGTCCAGCTCGGGCACGAAGGGGTCGCGAGATGGCCGAATTGGACCTCGTCGAGAACGGTTCCGTGGTGGTGGGTGACGCGGGTCGCATTGAAGCCGTGGGCAGATATAGCGACCTGCAGCGCGAGTATCCTGGAGCCGAGGTAACTGAGGTTCAGGGAGTGCTGTTTCCCGGATTCGTCGACTGTCACACTCATGCAGTTTTTGTCGCAGCCCGATTTGCCG
>JARRLJ010000301.1:6600-9395 GCA_037387025.1 Gemmatimonadales bacterium | reverse complement strand
GGTTGCCAGCGTAGACGACACCCACGTTCGAGTAAACGCCTCCATCACCGACTTTGGTCCACAGACGGCGGCGATGGGAAATCCGTTGCCCAACGCTTTCCCCACTACGACTAGATCCGGACGAACTCCGTATCGTTCGGATGCACCTCCGACAGCAATCCTAAATGCCGTCTTTATCTCGTCGAATATCAAGATCGCGCCGCACTGGGTCGCCGCGTTTCGGGCGGTCTCAAGCCATGCGGTGTCCGGTGGACCATCCATCACGGGTTCCAGTACAATAGCAGCAGGGTTGGTCGCATCGATCGCTCGGGTAAGGGACTCACAGTCGTTGTAGTCTGTTTCGCTGCGCAAGTCTCTAACGCTCTGCGGAACGCCTGGTTCATCCTGACACCAGTCCAACCATCCGTGATAGCCGCAGGTGACAACGTGTTCGCGGCCGGTCAACACACGCGCGATTCGCACTGCTGCCGAGACTGCTTCGGCCCCGGTCTTGAAGAACCTCACGCTTTCAGCACCCGGAATCACCGCGATGAGTTGCTCCGCCACCTGCCGTTCCATGAGTGGAGCCAGGGATCCAACGGACCCGTTGCGGGCAGCTTCAGTAGCCGCGCTCACCACGAGCGGATGTGCGTAACCCAACACCACCGATCCCAGGGCCATCGCCATATCGATGTACTCGCGGCCGTTGTCGTCCCAAATACGACAGCCCTCCGATCGAGTCATTAGTCTTGGAGCTGCCTCATCCGTGCCAAACAGCACTTCGGGTCGCTTGCTGCCGGTCGATGTGAAGCCGGGAATGATCACCGTACACCCATCCGCTCGAGGTATCGCACGACTTCTACACACATCGCCTTCAGCAGACTCACCTCCCGCTCATCCATTGGCGTGCGGTGTGCAATTTCACGCACTGTTCGCATGATACTGGCGGGATTGCGGGTCTTGAAGAACTCGATCGCGTCGAGGCCTTGCTCCGCCCGGGAGAACAACTGCTCCAGTTGTTCCTGCGAAGCGGGTGGTGCGGTTCGGCGCGGTCTCTTGAAATCGGTATCCTCGCGTGCTACGAAGAGCTCGTATGCCATGACCGAAAAGGCGTGCGACAGGTTCAACGCTGCATAGTCCGGTGCCGTCGGGATCGTGACGACACGATGGCACCGATCGAGCTGCTCGTTGTTCAGTCCCTTATCCTCCCTACCGAGCAGAAGGGCAGCGGTTCCCTCTTCTGCGGCCGCCAGGAGATGTAGAGCCGCTTCGCGCGGGCGCTGCATGTTGCGTTTTGCGGCACGTTGGCGCGCGGTCATTCCTGCAACGAAGGTGAGATCTGCCAGCGCGGTGTCGAGATCATCCACTATTTCGGCGCGCTTCACGAGGTCGTCACTGCCGTGGGCGATACCGGTGATTCGCTTGGGCTCGAACTCCAGCGGATTCACCAGCCTCAGGTCGCGCATTCCGAAATTCTTCATCACGCGGACAACACCGGCAATGTTGACCAGGTCTTGTGGTTCGTTCAGTACAACTACCAGGTTCACGAAACCTCTGCGATCACGGCTGATGAGGGGCTTTCCCGATCACCTCTCAGATAAACCCATCCTCCACCTCCCGAAAAAGCAAGCTGTCCAGCGCGTCGCAGCCTGTGAGGATACATCTCGTTGACTATGAGATTGACGGGGAGCTTCTCGCCGCGCACCAGCTTTCGTCCGACGTCCACCGACACGAGAATGCGGTACCCGCGTTCAGCACGCCACCACGTCCCCTTCGCCCGCCTGGAATCAGCCATCGTACCTCGCACAGGGTTCACTCGGACCGTCTCCGAATCGGGATTCGGCACGGCCAAGTATCCGCTCCACCCCCCCACTCCTATGTAACATTGAATTCCATCCGAGTTCACGTCTGCTGATTCGTTGTCGAGGGCTGGATCCAGTTCTCTCGAGCGGCGGAAGTGAACTTTCTTCTTTTGGACGTCCGCCGCAAAACACACTTCGCTGCCGACCACGAATACTGCTACTCGAGCTACGAACTGACCCTCGGCACCCCAAACCTGTTCCGAGCGGCGGTACTGCCTCTTACCGAGATCGAATTGGTTGCGGAGCGGTACCCGTTCGGGCCAATTTGCTGCGGTGGGCATCTCCGCGAGTGTTGGACAGGTGATACTGGACTGGCGCGATTTGGGCGCGTCTTCCGGCAGAGGACGTCCGCGAACACCGCGTAGATTGATCGCATTGCCGCTTCTATCAACAATGCGACAACCGCCAACCTCGAGTGAGATACGGTCCTGGGATCCGTCATCATATTCCATCAATGTATCGCCCTTTTCGTGACGCACTGTGGGCCGGACGGATCCCAGTAGATAGCATTGCTGCCAAGTACCGCTACCTCGATTTCTCCGTACGAGGAAGGGGAGCGGTGCACCGTCGGCAAACTGATGGTCCGGAGGTCCGGGGCGCTGCACCCAAAAGATCTGCTCGCTCGCCCGCCTGTGCAGGACGACGTTCATTGCTTCGGATTCGATGACGTACCCGTCCTTGGAATCGATCTCGACAGCCGCTCCAATTCCTTCTACCTGGGACTGAGAGTGAGCCCGTAGCTTCTCCCAAGGAAACCCATTCCATGTGACACAGTGAATCGGTAGATCAACCGTGGCGCTGCCGTCCGCAACGATGTCCACTTCGTCGATCACGTACGACGGGCCCACCACCACAGTACGCGTTGCGCGCGTTCCTTCACCGAACACACCGTCAGCAACAGCCCTGCACCACGCCCAGCCATCCCTCTGATCTATGGCGGCGCACCATGCGGTG
>JARRLJ010000301.1:3876-6570 GCA_037387025.1 Gemmatimonadales bacterium | reverse complement strand
GAGACGTAGGACGCTGTTCCGAAGTCCGCGAGAATCGGTACATCCCAGAATAGTGTCGTGGGTAGTAAGTCGGGATGTCCGTGTCCTCCCGGGTTACCGCCCCACTCGACACTCACGTATTTGCCAGGCCCCGGGCGCAACACGGCGACGCCCGCCGCCGGACGCAAAGTGGACCCAGCTTGCCATTCACCTGTTGCCACCGCCGGCGCATCTGTCGACATCCAGCAGAGCGCTTTCCATCCCAGAAATCGGCGATCGAGCTTGTGCGGCGACTGGTTTTGCTCCTGCTCGGCGATCTCGCTCAGCCCGTGATCTTCGTGCTCGGGTGCGTCCATCGAATACAGATGGGTCAGGATGCTACCGAAACGCACATCGCCAGTTCGGGCCCAGGCGATTTCCCAAAGTTCCGCGAAGCGTGGCTGCTGCAGCGACACACCGTATGGTGCGTCACCGCGTGCCGGCAGGGTGAGATCGGGTAACACTGTTAGTAGCGGGGCCGCGAACATATCCTGCAGACGCTGCGCCGGCCCATCGATCCCGTACAGATCCAGTCCCACAGTCTTTGCCAGTTCCGCGGCAAGCAGGAAACCGCGCAGCGCAAACAAATGGTAGTTCTCTCCCTCGAACCAGAGGCCCTCATTGCTCACCGCCCGTACGAGTTGCGCGCGGATCCCATGGGGCCCGTCGAGTCCAGTGGCGAGGGGTGACGAAGATCCGCTAGCACCCAGCCATACGCCTGCCGCAATCATGGCGGTGTTGTTCCACACCTGGCGATTGGACCAACCTTCGTCAAACGAAGCGATCAATCGAGCTGACTCCAACACCACGCGATTGAACTCATCCCACCTGGTACCTGCCTGTGCCTGCTCTAGCAACAGAGCAGCGATTATCAGCTGAGTGAGCCAGATCGATTCGAGGTAAGTCGAGAAGAACAGACGGCTAGGACCAAGCACGTTATCTCGATTGGGAAATCTACGATATCGCCCCGAATACAGATCGATGATATCACGGGCTCGTCGCACGAGTCGTTCATCTCCATTCAGCGCGCCGAGCAGCGCCAAGTGAATAGCTCGCTCGGAAAGCCAAATGTGATAGCGCCATACCCAAGCTCGGTGGTGTCTTTCCCCCTCGTGCACGGTACCACACTTGGGGCAGCGATGTTGCCATGGACTGAGCGGATCAAAGGAAAGGCGGGTTCCGTCGGTAGTACAGACTCCGCCATCCTGCGACAGAAGAGCCTTCTTGTCTGGAAAGTAGATGGAGTCATCGAGCAGAGGGGCGGCGAGCTGTTCGAGGCGGCGAGCCAGCTCCCGCAGATCCGACGATCCTTTCAGTTCGGCGCGCCTCAGCGCGAGCGCGTCAGGACTCTTCAGCAGCATCATCTTGCTGCCAAGCCCTGACACCATCGAAAGTGAAATCAAAATCCAACACCTTGCCACCGTTGACGCGAGCGGCTTCTGTCACTGCAGATCTTCGTTCGGTTGGACAGAGTACTACCACGCATCCGCCGGCACCCGCACCGGTTGCCTTGAGTCCCCAAGCGCCAGCTTCACGTACAGCAGCATCTATCCTTGTTGTAGCAGGAGTCACCATCGTCGGGTCGAGCCGTTTTTGGTTGCGCCAGTTCTCGTCGACCAACGAAGCCAGCCTCTTCCAGTCACCTGCTTCAATCGCATCTCCAGCTTCGCGGGCAGCGTCTCGAATAGACCGAATGGCGTCGATCACCGAGTCGTCGCCCGAGTTGTAAGCGGCCCATACGCGTGCGTGCGTTTGTGACGAGAAGTGTGTCTGTCCCGTGTACACCAGGACTGCGTGGCTCGACAGTTCGTGGGCGGCGGACTCAGAAACCGACAAACGACGCACGCCAACCCGACCATCGTGGAACTCCAACTCGAGGAAGCCACCTAGTGCAGCCGCGTACTGGTCTTGCCTCCCACCGAACAAGCCTAGTTCGCCTGCTTCTAGGAGAAACCCCAACTCGGCCAGCTCTTTCTCGTCGTAGCTCTCCTCTCGCAAATGAGCTAGCCCAGCCAGCAATGCCACATCGAGCGCGCCCGATCCACCGAGGCCGGAACCTGGTAATGCTTCCGATCGGGAGAGGATCTCGATGCCACCAGTAACCGGAAGCATATTCAGGGCTGCTTTGTGCAGATCCAACTTACCGTCGTATACCATCGATCCCGATGACTCCAGAGTGACATGCTCGCCGACATCCTCGGCGTGCAGCCGGATTCGGCCACCTCCGACGAAGAGATCAACATGTACGAGAATCGAAATAGCGGCGTTCACCACCGTGCCCCCTTCCCGATCAGCAAAGTCCGCAACGTCGGACCAACCCCCGGCGAAGTCGATGCGAAGAGGCGAAGTCGAATGAACTGTCATGGCCGTGACTCAATCTCCCAACCGGAAATTCCTGCTAGCTCACCGCGGAGATCAATTCGTGTATTCAGAATGCGGCGGTTTGCTCCCTGCAAGCCCCTCGCGTGATACAGCCACGTGGCCGGTACATCACGCGACAGCAACTGCTGCACCTCGCCCCATGCTGCATTCAGTTCCTGTTCGGTTTCGGCATCCGCCGCTCGCTGCAGAGCTTCATCCAATTCCTCGGTGCGGTAACCGGAATAGGCAAGCGGTCCGGGGTCGCGCCCTGAAAACATTGCCGCTACATATCCCAGCGACAGATCCCCCGGTATC
>JARRLJ010000301.1:0-3841 GCA_037387025.1 Gemmatimonadales bacterium | reverse complement strand
AGGTCACCTTTCCACCTGATGCCGTCTCCCCCCACATGCCACCCGGCGTCTTCGAGCATTTGGATGGCTGCCGCAGTGTCAAACGGAATCGGCGATACGGGCACGTACCATGGATGTTCAGGCGGCACAGGCCCATGCGCCACCGTGCCAAATCCGTATAGGTAGGCATCGACCACCAGCTGGCGATCCAATGCCAGCGTGAGCGCACGGCGAACCCTGGTATCGTCGAAGGGAGGTCGGCGCAGGTTCCAGATCAGAGCGTACACGATCTGGATGGGATAGTCGATAGTCTCCAGCCGCGGGTCTTTCTCGATGAAGGAAGCGTGCGCCGGACTCACACCGGCGAAATCCAGTTCCCCGGAGGTCAGACCCGCGAGCTTGGTGGCCGGTTCGTCCACCACCACCACAACGAGCCGTTCGATCTCCGGCCGCTCAAGATCCTCCGGAAACGTATCCGATCTCCTGAACACCCAGCGCTGATTGGGGCGGTATTCCACGAACTGGAAGGGCCCGTTTCCTACAGGTGAACGGTTGAATTCCGCCGTGCGGATCTCGCTCGGGTCTACACCCTCGAAGCGATGTGCTGGCAGGATCGCAAGATCCGTGAGCACATCCGGGAACATCGCCTGGGTACGACGGAACCGTATGCGGACCGTCAACGAATCAATCACCTCGACAGCGATCACGGCGCCGAGTTCGCGCGCGCGGGGAAAGGCCACCCGAGGTTGCATCGCTGTTTTGACTGTCCATGCAACGTCGCGCGCTCGCGTAGGAACACCATCGTGCCAACTGACGTCCCGCCTCAGATTGAACGTGAGAGTTCGCCGATCCGGTCCCCACGTCCACCGCGCAAGTCGGGGAACGGGATTCAACGCACTGTCGTAGGACGCGAGCGTGAGAAATAGTACATGTTTTTGAACGGCTTTAGCCAACGTGTGCACGGTCACGAGCGGATTGATCGATTGCAGATCCGCTCCAGAAGCGTAGATGACTGCCGTCCTGCGACTCTCCGACGACTGCGGAACGCATGCGACCAGCAGGCAGGTAATTGCGATCCACGAACCCAACTGGCCTGGGCCCCTTGACGACCGGGACAGACGCGGGCAACAGTAGCGCATGCGGCGCCAGATACTGAATCGGCTGGCCCTGGGAATTGGGATCGTTCTCTTCGTGGTCACGGTCACCTTCGTCCTGGTTAGTCTCGCCCCCGGCGATCCGGCTCGATTGTGGGCAGCACCGGGAGCAGGCGAGGCCGAGCTCGAGGCAGCGCGCCGAGCACTTGGGCTGGACCG
The DNA here is from genome assembly GCA_037387025.1 of Gemmatimonadales bacterium. GTDB lineage: Bacteria > Gemmatimonadota > Gemmatimonadetes > Gemmatimonadales > GWC2-71-9. The sequence goes on along the minus strand of JARRLJ010000301.1, from coordinate 2,549 downwards.
ACCTCTACCAACCCGCTACCTGCTGTGGTTGGCCGATTTCGCGCGCGGCGACTGGGGCATCAGCCTCGGTCAGCAGCGTCCTGTTGTGAACATCATCAGAGACGCACTGCCTCACACGTTGCTGCTTTCAATCAGCTCATTACTGGTGACGTACATAGGCGGCATCCTCGTTGGTGTGATTCAGGCGATTCGCCACCGCACTGCCACCGACACCGGGCTCACGGTTACCACCCTCATAATCTACGGCATGCCCGCGTATTGGCTCGCAATAATGCTGGTCCTGGTCTTCTCTTACGCCACCGCCCGATACGGGTGGCCGGCCTGGATCAGATTCCCGGCGCTCGGCGTGACATCGCTCGATGCAGAATTTCTGAGCCCGGCGGCTCGTTTCATCGATCGCCTCCGGCATCTCACACTACCTCTCATCACGCTGGGCGCAATCGGCGTGGCTGGAACAGCCCGTTTCGTTCGCGGTTCAGTGCTGGACGCGCGTAGCCATCCCTTCGTACGAACAGCACGCGCCAAAGGAATCGCACCTCTTGCGGTTGAGCTACACCACATTCTCCGCAACGCGTTGCTTCCAATTATCACTTTGCTCGGCCTTTCTCTTCCAGCCCTGTTTTCCGGCACAGTTTTCGTGGAGGTGATATTTGCCTGGCCCGGAATGGGCAGAGTGATGGTGGACGCAGTCGGGGGTCGCGATTACCCGGTCGTTATGGCGACAACGGCCATCTTCGCGATGCTGGTTGTCGCGGGTAACCTGCTCGCCGATTTGCTGTACGCGGCAGCCGACCCGCGAATCGGGAGGAACGCGTGACCGGATTGCGCAGGTTGTTGCGGGACCGGCGCGCTGCGACGGGCATCGCGATTCTGGCCGCTCTGTGCGTCGTGGGAATCCTGGCACCAATACTCGCTCCTGCAAACCCGATAGCCCAGCACGACGTTCTACGAACGCGGTTCCTGGCTCCCGTCACGACAGGGCCGGACGGTACCATGCACTGGCTCGGCACTGACCGGTTCGGACGCGATCTCCTCTCACGCTTGATGTTTGGCGCCCGCATCTCCATGGCCGTCGGTCTCTTGTCGGTGACCGTGTCCGTGGCGCTCGGCACGGTAATAGGTATAGTGTCGGCTTACGTGGGTGGCGCAGTCGAGCGCACTCTAATGGCCCTCACCGACGCGACCCTCGCCATGCCGCGACTCGTGCTGTTGTTGGCACTTGTGACGCTATGGGAGCCGAGCTTGGTGTTGGTCGTACTCGTCCTGGGTTTCACTGGATGGATGGGAATCGCAAGACTCACTAGAGCCGAGGCCAAGGGACTCATGCAAAGACCATTCATCGATGCCGCAAGGGCGGCTGGTCTGGGAGACTTGAGGTTGCTCAGCCGTCATTTGCTTCCCAACGCTCTGACCCCGGTTTTGGTGGCGGCCGCCTTGGGCGTCGGCAACGCGATCATGCTAGAGGCCGGCCTCTCGTTCCTCGGATTGGGCATACCGCCCCCGTCCCCCTCCTGGGGCAATATGATCGCCGGGGGCCGTGACGCCCTGGTCAACGCGCCCTGGATTGCGACTTTCCCGGGAACGATGGTTGTACTTGCCGTCGTGGGCTGCAACCTTCTGGGAGACGGGGCGAGGGACGCACTCGATCCCACACAGCGCTGATTCTGGCCGAAGGCCCTGCCCCTGTGACTCGTGAGTCACTAGTTTCTTCAAGCATGATGTCCGATCCCAACGCGCCCCCATCGTTGATCTCACATGAAATCGACGCCCCAGCACTGTTCGATCGGGCGCAGAAGGTCTTTGGCGACATCTTCGAGGTGATCCGCCTGGTCGCCGCCTCGCCCGAGCGAGCGCTCTTCGTCGTGCGGGACGCGATCCTGAAGCGAGAGGTTGCCCTGCGCGTCCAACTGCAACCCGACTCGCGCACAAGAGCATGGTTCGAGCGTGAGACCGAGCTTATGGCGAGTCTCGACCACGACGGGCTACGAACCATTCACTCGGCCGGGTATCGAGGAAACTGGGCGTACAGGGTGGCCAGCTGGGTGGAAGGAGAGAGCCTCGAGGCGGCCGTATCGCGCGGCCCGCGACCGATTCCGCGAGTGCTACAGATCGCTCGCACGCTCATGAGCCTGCTCGAGTACATCCATTCCAACCAAATCACTGTGCGGCGTGTAGTCCCGGCCACCGTCCTGCTGGAGACCACGGGCAGAACCGTTGTCATTGATCTCCGGTTCGCCAGCGTTTGCATGGATGTAGCTGACCCACTGGACCCGGAAAGCCTGCCCTTCGTTGCCCCCGAGGTTCGCGACGGCGGTCCCGGCCAACCCATGAGCGACGTGTACCTGGCCGGTTCATTGCTCTACTATTCACTCACTGCTACAACGCCGGCTCTCGACCCAGCTGAGATCGTCCCCCCCAAAGAGTTACGGCCCAGTTCTCCTCAAATACTCGATCGCATTCTGATGCGCTCCTTGAGCGCGGACCCCGGCGATCGCTATCTGTCCGCCGCGGAAATGAGCGACGAACTTGTATCGGAACTCGGAGAAGCA
>JARRLJ010000300.1:0-3860 GCA_037387025.1 Gemmatimonadales bacterium | reverse complement strand
GGCAGCCGTCGCTTCATCAGTTCAAAGGGGAGGGAGTATGGCGCGTGCTACTGTCGCTAAAACGCTTCTCTTCACAATCGCGCTTGTTTCGTGCGGTGGAGAGACAGTCAATCAGGAGGACGCTGCTCGCGAGGCCGCGGCCGACTCGGCCCAGGCTGCCAGCGACTCGGCGCAGCAAGCGGCCGCCGCGGATTCGGCACGGCGCGCCGAAGAGTGGGCCCGGATCACCGAGACTATGGGCGAGCGCATCAACTATGCGTTCGATCGTGCGGTGGTCCGAGAAGCCGACCGGGCGATCCTCGATCGGAAGGTGGAGATCCTCGAGGCAAATCCTTCAGTCCGGATCCAAATCTCCGGCCATTGCGACGTTCGCGGCCCTGACTGGTACAACGACCAACTCGGCATGCGGCGCGCGGAGGCGGCGAAGCAGTATCTCACGAGCGCCGGCATAGCGGCGGACCGCATCGACGTGGTGAGCTTCGGAGAGACGCGTCCGGTGGACAGCGGTACCACACGCGAGGCCCACGCCAACAACCGGCGAGCGGAGTTCACCATCGTCGCAGGGGGTCCGGCAACCGGCCTCTGACGTACGGCGGGCTGACCATCAGCCCGCACAATCGCGTGGATCACGGCGACCTCGGCTGGGAGGTCGCCGATTCTTACTGAGTTCTCAGGAACCAGCCGGTGAACCCCATTCAAGCACTCACCCGAGGAGTTGTAGCGGTCCCCCAGGTCGAGGCCTCGGATGAACCAGCTCGCACGTCCCCGTTGACGCGAAACCTAACCTTGACTTATTTCGTATATATACTAACTAGTACATATCTCTCAAAACGAGGGTTTTGCCGTGGGTGCCAAAGCCGCCCCGCCCGACCTCAAGCCGCAGTGGTTCCAGATCCTGCTCGCCCTGGCCGACAGAGACCTGCACGGCTACGCCATCATGAAAGAGGTCCTCGAGCGCACCGAGGGCCGGATGCGTCTCTGGCCCGGCATGCTGTACGGCTCCCTGAAACGCATGACCGAGGCAGGCCTGATAGTGGAGATCGAGCCACGTCGAGCGGCGGACGACGACATGGATCGCCGCTACTACCGTATCACGCGCTTCGGGAAGAAATGCCTCTCCGACGAGGCGCGCCGGCTCGCTGAGTACGTCGCCGCAGCGCGCGCTAAGCGCGTACTCGGCAAAGGCAAGCCGGCCTGATCGACCATGCTCCGCACCTACCTCAGAGGATTGGCCCGGCTCTACCCCCCGTCGTTTCGCAAGCACTACGGCGCCGAGATAGATGCCCTGTGCGATGCCATCGTGTCCGACAGTCGCTCCGGGTCTCCATGGCTCAGCACCACGCGCGTCGTGTTGGGCGTCACCATCGACACACTTCGCAGTGCCGCGGTCGAATGGGGCAACGTTCTCGCCCAGTGGTGGAACGGGCGGGCGAAACAGGCCCTCGCACGCGGGCCCGGAGACATCATGAGAAGTGCCATACAGGATGCACGCTTTGCAGTGCGCGTACTCGCCAAACGCCCGGGATTCACGGCTGCCGCGGCAGTCACGCTGGCACTGGGGATCGGCGCAAACACCACGATATTCAGCGTCGTCAATTCCATCTTGCTGAATCCCCTTCCTATCGCCGACGCCGGCAGAGTAGTGACCATCTGCGAAACCAATCCCGCGGTCGCCGGTTTCTGCATTGCGTCACCGCCCAACGTGGAGGACTGGTCCGAGCAAAGCAGCTCGTTCGAGAGTATCGGACTCGCCCGCAGCTGGCCCTTCATTCTGAAAACCGCCGACGGTGTGGCTGGCAAGAATGCGGGGCTCGCTACTCCCGGCTTCTTCCAGGTGCTGCGCTACCGCCCGCTGCTCGGCCGGTTGCTGCAGCCGGAAGACCTGATCGAGGGAAACAACCACGTAATCATCTTGAGTCACGCCATGTGGCAGAGCGAGTACGGCGCCGATCCCGAGATCATCGGTCGTAGAATCACGCTCGACGACGAACCGTATGAGATCGTGGGTGTGCTGGGTGCTGAAGCGCAGCCCCCACAGATGGAGTGGTACGATTTCTGGGCGCCGCTTCACTTCAACCCCAGGAACGAGACCCGGCGCTCTTGGCGCGGATTCAGACCGTTGGCGCGACTGGCACCCGGTGTGACCCTGGAGAGCGCGCGGAGCGAGATGACGACCATCGCAAGCCGCCTGGCCAGTCAATATCCCGAGACAAACGAGGGCTGGGGCATTCGCATCATCCCGTTGCACGAATACGTGGTCGGTTCCGCACGACCTATGCTGCTCACGTTCCTCGGAGCCGTGGGTTTCGTGCTGCTGATTGGATGCGCCAATGTCGCCAATCTGTTGTTGGCGCGAACGGCGGGGAGACAACGAGAACTCGCCGTCCGGACCGCGCTGGGTGCCGGTCGATCGCGTCTACTGCAGCTGCTACTCGGAGAGAGTCTGGCCCTGTCTTTCCTTGGCGGTGCGTTGGGAGTGGCACTGGCCTGGGGAGCGGTAGATGCCTTTGTTGCAACCGCTCCAGGCAGTATACCACGGCTAGACCAGGTGTCGGTCGATGCGCGGGCTCTGGCGTTTGCACTACTCGTGTCCGTCGTAACCAGCATTCTATTTGGCCTCGCACCGTCGCTCCAGGCGACCCGCCTCAACGTCGGCGAGGCACTCAAAGAAGGTGAGCGCAAACAGACCGGACGGTCCAACCTCAGGTTGCGGAACGCCCTGATCGTTTCAGAAGTGGCGCTCGCTCTCATGTTGCTGGTCGGTGCCGGACTGTTCATTCAGAGTTTTGCAACTCTGCTCAAGTGGCAGCCGGGGTTCGACCGCGACAATCTACTCACCGTGTGGTTGTTGGCTTCATCAGGAAAGTATTCAACGGGTGATGAAGTCGTGGGACTGTTCGAGCGTGCAGCAGAGGACGTCGAGGCTCTTCCTTCGGTGACATCCGTGGGAGCAACCTCGGCCGGCCCGCTGTTCGGCGGGCGCGAGCCCGGAGAGTTCGTGCTCGACGGAATGGACGCGGCCGAAGACGAACCGCGGATAGCCCGGTGGTACGACATCGACACAGAGTATCTACAGACTCTGGGCATACCCCTCTTGGCGGGGCGCTACTTCGATGCCAATGACACACGCGATACCCCAAACGTTGCCATAGTAAACGAGACTCTGGCGAGTCGCTTTTGGCCGGGGCTGGATCCACTGGGTAGGAGTCTGTCGTATGAAGGAAGATCGATGACGGTAGTCGGCGTGGTGGGTGACGTACAGCCGTTTCTACACGGCACGCCGGTAGACCCCGAGGTGTTCTGGCCCAAGCGACAGTACCCGAGGGGCGCGACATTCCTCGTCATCAGGACGGCAGTCGATCCCTTGACTCTCGTACCTACCATACGCGATCGACTCACCACGCTGGATCCCGACATGCAGGTGTCGGGTTTCGCCACACTCGACCAAAGCGCGGGACGTCAACTGGTGCGCCCACGGTTCAACATGTTGCTGGTCGGCAGCTTTGCGGCGGTGGCAATCGCGCTGGCCGGCATCGGGATCTACGGTGTCGTCTCTTATTCCGTTGCCCAGCGCACCCAGGAGATCGGCATTCGTATAGCGCTCGGCGCGCGCCACGGCAACGTCATCGGCTGGATAGTGGGAACGGGCATGAAGCCGATCGCGTTGGGAATCGCGGTAGGGTTGAGCGGCGCCTTTGCAGTCACGCGCCTGATCGCGAGCCTACTCTACGGGGTCCAGCCGAGGGACCCTGTAACGTTCATCGCCACGGCGATGTTCGTAACGGTGGTGGCCCTGTTGGCGTGCTACGTCCCTGCGCGGCGGGCCACGCGAGTCGACGCAGTGGAGGCGTTGCGGAGAG
>JARRLJ010000299.1:0-7727 GCA_037387025.1 Gemmatimonadales bacterium | reverse complement strand
CGATCTCTTTCTCCACTGCAGCGATGAGTCCGGGGGGTAGCCGTTCGAGCAGTGGCGTGCTGTCTGAGGCGAGGCGCACGAGCTGCCGGTCCAACCATCCTTCAATGATGCTATCCAGCTCGGGACTTGCCGCAGCGCCGGAGATCCACTTCTCAACCCTGTCTCTGATTACTTCTCTTCTCGCGTCGGTCAGTAAGTCGCCGATGGGTTGATCTGAGACCTGATCCCGCGTACGAGTCAGGAAGCCCGCAGCAGTGTCGCGAAATGAATCGCTGGCGACATACTCCACGACGCGCTCGGTCACGGCCTCGGCGATTCCATCGACGGCGTCTTCGATCTCCTTCAAGAAACCGGGAGGGAGTTCCTCGCGCAGCGAGCCGCGTTCGCTCTCGAGCATTGACGTTACGAAGTTGGCGACGGCTGCATCGAACGCTTCACGGATTCCGGGAGCGGTGAGTTGGCGGGCGAGATCCTCAGACGAGAGCAGCCTCTCTCCAACAGTGCGTCCGATGGTCTTGGCGAGCCGGGCCTTGTTTTTCGGTATTGCCCCGTGAAGCTTGAGAAGCCTGACCCCCCGCGGTTCGTAGGGGTGGAATAGCATCCAGATGGCGACGGCGTTCGTGATTCCACCGGCCACGGCTCCAAACGCTATCGTGACGACTGCCCGCAGCAGCGAAGGCTCAGCAATCATGTCGATTGATTGATTTCAGATGCGATGAAACTATAACCATGCGGCTATGAAGATACCCTATAGATCCCTGACTTTCTGGATCTTCGTCGGCCTGTTCGCCGGAATGGCTGCCGGGAGATTGGTGGGAGAGCCGATCGTGCCGGTTGCAGAACCGCTGTCGGCTATCTTCCTGCGGCTGCTGCGCATGGCGATCATGCCGCTCATCATCACATCTCTCACGGCTGCCGTCATAAGCGTTGGTGGGCGAAAGAACCTGGAGGTGTTGGGAGCAAAAACTTTCGCGTACTACGTGGTCAGCAGTCTCCTGGCGATTCTGACCGGACAGGTGTTGGTGAATCTGGGGAAACCGGGTGTCGGGTCGGCAATCAGCCTCCAGGAGGAGGTAACGCAGGTCCCGGCAGCCCAACAGAGTTTCATCGATCTCGTATTCAACATCATTCCCGAAAATCCCTTCCAGGCGATGGCGGAAGGTCAGGTCCTTCCCGTCATATTCTTCTGCATCCTGTTCGGCTACTTTGTCACGCGACTACAGGATCCATATAGATCACAACTGAGCGATTTCTTCCAGGCGGCGTTCCAGGCCATGATGAAACTAACCCGTTTTGTCATCTGGACCGCACCACTCGGCGTGTTCGGAATAACCGCCGTCATTATGGCCACGACTGGTTTCGAGGCGTTCGAAGCTTTGTGGAGATATGCTCGCCTGGTGTTGCTCGGTCTCGCGATTCACGCATTCGTGACGTTACCCCTGTTGCTCTACCTGGTTACCCGCAAGAACCCATTCAGACATTACAGAGGCATGCCATCGGCCTTGATCACGGGCTTTTCCACGGGGTCGACCATAGTCACGCTGCCCTTGACCATGGAGGCGGTCACCAAGAACTCCAAGGTGTCGGAGAAGATATCGTCATTCGTATTGCCGATCGGGGCGACTGTGAACATGGACGGCACCGCATTGTACGAGTGCGTCGCCGTCATCTTCATAGCGCAGGTGTACGGCATCGCACTGTCGTTGGACCAACAGTTCGTGATCGCCATGACCGCTCTGCTGGCATCGATTGGAGCCGCCAGCGTTCCGATGTCCGGCCTCGTGATGATGTCAATCATACTGAATGCAGTGGGACTGCCGTTGGAAGGTGTAGCACTGATACTCGCCGTTGATCGGATCTTGGATATGTTCCGCACGGCCGTCAACGTGTTGAGCGATTCAGTTGGGTCGGTGATCGTTGCCCGGCTGGAAGGGGAAGACGTTCTCACGACTTGAGCGAGAGTTTTCGCTTTGCCAGGGTACCAGCTTTTCGTTAGAATGCGCCACCGAATGATGGCGCTTCATTCATCAGACAAGGAATGGTGATGCCGATATCGGGTGATTTGTTGACCAGGCTGATGATAGATGTCGGGTGGTTGTCGTTGCTGCTGCTCGCCGGGAAGCTGCTGCGCGCCAGAATTCTGATTTTCCAGAAGCTGTTCCTACCGGCATCGATCATCGGAGGATTCATCGGCCTGTTCCTGGGTCCCTACGTGCTCGGCAGCTTGTTGGACGTTACGATCATTCCACAGGATACGCTGACCACGTGGGGCTCGTTGCCGGGAGTGCTCATCAACATCGTGTTCGCTTGCCTCTTCCTCGGTTTCTCGATTCCCTCGGTCAAGACAATCTGGAAAGAGGGAGGCCCGCAGCTCTGCTACGGCTGGACAGTCGGCATGGGCCAGTACATGGTCGGCGTCGGCATCAGTGTACTGCTGCTTGGTCCCCTCTTTGGAGTGCCTGCATTCTTCGGGGCCTTGTTGGAGATAGGGTTCTCGGGTGGGCACGGCACCGCTGCCGGAATGAGAGAGGCGTTCGAGCAACTCGGCTTCCCGGCAGGTGCCGACTTGGGATTGATGTCAGCCACTGTGGGCGTGATCAGTGCTGTCGTGTTCGGCATGGCAATGATCAACCTCGCAGCCCGTAGAGGTCACACCAAGGTCATCAAGTCTCCTGACCAGTTGAGCCTCGCTCGAATCAGCGGCCTCATTCCCGAGGGCGAGCGCAAAACTGCTGCCACCATGACGATCTCCCCCGATTCCCTCGAACCGCTGGCTTTTCATGCTGCGTTCGTGGGTGTGGCGATCCTCATTGGTTGGTATCTGCTGACCGGCATCAAGGCGCTGAGCGCCAATATGGAGCCGGACTTGTTCCGCAGCTTTCCCCTGTTTCCTCTAGCCATGATCGGCGGCATAATCGTTCAAGTCGTGTGCGCCCGGCTCAGGATCGCCAAGTATTTCGATCGTAAGACCTACGACCGCATACTCGGGTTGGCGTTGGACTTTCTGGTGGTTTCGGCTATCGCCTCGATCAAACTCGACGTGTTCCTCTCCTTCTTCTGGCCGTTTGTCATTCTCATGGTCGTGGGTTTGGGTTGGGTGATCTTCGCCACCTGGTTCATCGCGCCGCGGATGCTGCCGGGCGCCTGGTTCGAACGCGGTATCACCGAGTACGGGATGCAGACCGGTGTGACGGCGCTCGGTTTGCTGCTTCTGAGAGTAGCCGATCCTCAATTCGAGACCGAGGCGGCCGAGTCGTTCGGATATTGCCACCTTTGGCGTCGCCTCCAGCTACTTCGTAGGGCTTGGGACCATTGTGGTGGCCTTGGTGATAGCATATTTCTCCGGCTGGATTCGACCATCTCGCAAGTAGATTGAGGCGGAGCCGGGAACGAGCTGGTTTCCGGCTCCGCACAGTCGCCGTTGCCCATCGGATCGATCCCTGTCTATATTGGTAGGCTTTATGTTTGACGCCCTTTCGGATCGTCTCACTGGCGTTCTGCAGCAACTCGCCGGCCGCGGAGTTCTCACGGAGGACGCGGTCAAGGAAGGACTGCGGGAGATCCGTAGGGTGTTGCTGGAAGCCGATGTGAGCTACGATCTGACCCGCTCTTTCATGGAACGGGTCCGCGAGAAGGCAGTTGGGCTCGAGAAGGTGAAGACCGTGAGTCCCGGCCAGCAGCTCGTCAAGATCGTGCATGATGAGCTCGTGGCGCTGCTGGGAGAGAAGCGGTCGGGGCTCAGCTTCGCAGCGGTGCCGCCAACGGTGGTGTTGTTGGTGGGGCTGCAGGGGTCGGGCAAGACCACGACCGCGGCCAAGCTGGCGGCGCGGCTCAAGCAGGAGCAAAAGGCTCCCAGGTCGGCGTTCCCGTGTTCGGGCGGACGTCTTCTGACGATGCGGGTGACAATGTCGTCCGCCTGGTTCAGGCTGGAATAGCTGCGGCAGAAAAGGAGCGCTGCCGGACGGTATTGGTGGACACAGCCGGTCGGTTGCAGATAGACGAAGAGATGATGGCGGAGCTCGAACGTCTCAAGCAGGCGGTCGAACCACACGAGGTACTGTTGGTAGCGGATGGGATGACGGGTCAGGATGCGGTGCGGATCGCTGAGGGCTTCCATGGCGCGCTGGGGATAACCGGTGTGATCCTGACCAAGCTGGATGGTGATGCGCGGGGTGGTGCGGCGCTGTCTATTTACGGTGTGACCGGAGCCCCGATCAAATACGTGGGGCTGGGCGAGGGGACAAAGGCGCTGGACGCGTTCGACCCGGTTCGGATGGCGGGCCGGATCCTGCAGCGTGGGGACATCGTCGGGTTGGTGGAGCGGGCCGAGGTGTCAGTCAAGGCCGAAGAGGCAGAACGGCTCGCGAAGAAGGTCACGTCGAAGAAGGGGATGGATCTGGAGGATTTCCTGGTGGCCATGCGGCAGATCCAGCGCATGGGACCGCTCGAGTCGCTGCTGGGAATGCTCCCTGGTGTGAATGCCAAGGCTATGAGGGACGCCAGGGTCGATCCCCGAAGTATGAAGCACGTCGAGGCGATAGTGCTCTCGATGACACCGGAAGAGCGGCGTCGGCCGGACATGTTGAACGGTTCCCGGCGAGCGCGGATCGCAAAGGGGTCGGGCCGCACCGTTCAGGAAGTCAACCGGTTGATGAAGCAGTTCGGGCAGATGAAGAAGATGATGAAACAAATGGGTAAGTTCGGGTTCAGCTAGCAACAGGATCGAAGGCAGGGATATGGCAACACGCATTCGTTTACGCAGGGTGGGCCGCAAGAAGCAGCCGGTTTACCGCATCGTTGTAACGGACAAACAAAGGGCGCGGGATGGGCGCATCGTTGAGACGCTGGGGCACTACAACCCGCGCTCCGAGCCGGTGAGCATCAATGTGGACGTTGAGAAAGCCCGTGGCTGGCTGGCCAAAGGCGCTACGCCCTCCGAGACGGTGCGTTCGCTGCTGAAGAAGGCCGGCGTGTTCGAAACGGCGACTGAGTCCTGAGAGAGGGATGGAAGCCGCCTACCTGGCAGTGGCGCGCTTCCGCAAACCCCACGGGCTCAAAGGTGAGGCACTGTGCTGGGTGCTCACTGATGAGCCGGAACAAGTGTTCGTCGTGGGGCAGCCGCTCACGCCGGTGGACGAAGATGGGAACAAGGTTGGTGAGCCACTCGCCATAGAGCAGCAGCGGCGCTACCAAAGGAACTGGCTGTTGAAATTCGCGGGTATCGACGACCGCGCCACGCTGGAACAATGGGACCAGGTCTTGCTGGGAGTCCCCGCTGAATCCCTGACTCCCCCGGCCGTCGACGAGATGTACGAACATGAAGTGGCGGGGGTCACCGTCGTGGCGCATGGTGAAGTGTTGGGGGTGGCGAGCGGGCTGTTGCAGGCCGCGGGCGGCACCTTGCTGGTGGTTGAGGTGACTGGGCGAGAGGTGTTGGTGCCGTTTCGCAAGCCCATTGTCGTATCGGTGGACCGAGTGACTCGAACCATCGAGATCGATCCACCCGAAGGACTGTTGGAGTTATAGCCGTGTTGTCGGTGAAGGTGGTGACGTTGTTTCCCGAGTTGTTCCGGGAGGCGTTCGAGACCAGCATCCTCGGTCGCGCGGCAGCCGACGAATTGGTCGAGTACCGCGTGGTCAACTTACGCGATTACGCCCATGACCGGCACCGGACCGTGGACGACTACGTGTACGGGGGAGGCGCGGGGATGGTGTTGAAGCCGGAGCCCTTCATCGAGGCACTCGAGCAACTGGATTCGGCACCGCCGATACTTCTGTTGTCGGCGCGCGGAAAGCTGTTCGACCACGAAAGTGCCGTGCGGTATAGCCTGTGTGACGAGCTGACGATTCTGTGTGGGCATTACAAAGACGTCGATCAGCGAGTTGCGGAATGGCCTGGTGTGGAAGAGGTGTCGGTGGGCGATTTCGTCTTGTCGGGCGGGGAGTTCGCCGCGCTCAGCGTGGTGGATGCGATCGTGCGGCTGCTACCAGGAGCGCTGGGCGACCACGAATCTGCCGCCACCGATTCACTGTACGATGGGCTCTTGAGCCCGCCATCGTACACGAGGCCGCCGGAGTATCGCGGTCTTGCGGTCCCGGGAGTATTGTTGACCGGGGACCACGAGAAGATAGCAGCTTGGCGTCGAGAGCAGGCTGAGGAACTGACAAAGAAGCGGCGACCGGATTTGTGGGCGCGGTTTGAGGCAGAACACCGGTCAGATGAGACCGAGTAATCAGAGGTTGAGACAATGAATGATCTAAACGCCTTGCAGCGAGAGGGCCTGCGCGACGACATCCCGGAGTTCAGGCCGGGCGACACGGTTCGCGTATCGGTCCGGGTGCGCGAGGGTGACAAGGAGCGATTGCAGGCGTGTGAGGGTGTCTGCATCGGCCGCCGGGGCGCAGCCGCGAGCGAGACTTTTACGGTCCGCAAAGTGTCGTCAGGCGTCGGCGTCGAACGCATCTTCCCGCTGCATTCGCCGAACCTGGCGGAGATCAAGGTGGTGAGGCTAGGTAGGGTGAGACGTGCCAAGTTGTACTACCTCAGGGAGCTGTCGGGCAAGGCGGCCAGAATCAAGGAGCGGCGAGAGTTCTGAGTGCTTTCGCCCACACTCGAGCGCGAGACTGCGCTCTGGGCGCGAGGTTTCCAGGCCGTCGCCGGCCTAGATGAAGTAGGACGAGGGCCGTTGGCGGGCCCAGTGATAGCTGCCGCGGTGGTGTTTCCACCGGGGCAGCTTCTTATTGATGGATTGCGAGACTCCAAGCTGATGACCGCCGCAGGTCGTGAGCGAGTCCGTGGAGAGATCCACGACCAGGCCCTCTCCTGGGCCATAGGTGCCGCCTCGGTTGCCGAGATCGACCGCTTGAACATCCGCCGCGCGACTATACTGGCAATGAACCGCGCAATAACCCGGTTGTCCTTCCCGCCAGACTACGTGCTCGTCGATGGGACTCCGCTTCCAGAACTCTGCACCAAACACGAAGCTGTCGTCGGAGGCGACGCAGAGTGTCATTCGATCGCGGCGGCGTCGGTCTTGGCCAAGTGTGTCAGGGACCGACTCATGGCTCTATTGGGGGAACGTTATCCGTCCTTCGGATGGCAGGAGAACAAAGGTTACGCGACGCGGGCCCATCTCGATGCACTCGACCAGGGTGGCCCATCACCGCACCATAGGAAGTCCTTCTCTCCTGTAGCTCAACCGCGATTGCTGTAGAAGGGGAACTATCTCGGGGACCTCGTTGGGGGTCGGCGAGCGCGCCGACCCCCCTCCAATGCAGGGCTGGGACTGAGTACAACGAGGCCGGTCTTTAGACCGTGGTACAACCAGTACTCTTTCGAGTACGGCTACTTCATGTGCTTGTTGACCAACTTGGTCATCTCGAACATGCTGACCTGCGACTTGCCGTTGAAGACCGGTCTCAGCTTTGCGTCAGCATTGATCATCCGACGGTTCCTGCTGTCCTGCAGGTTGTTCCGCTTGATGTAAGCCCACAGCTTCTTCGTCACCTGCGTCCGGGGCAGCGGTGCTGCACCTACCACAGCCGCAAGAGCCCCATCGGGTGTCATGGGCTTCATGAACGCCGGGTTTGGCTTACGCTTGGTCTTCTTCTTGGCCTTCTTTTTCGCCTTCTTCTTAACGGCCTTCTTCTTGGCCTTCTTTTTCGCCTTCTTCCTAACGGCCTTCTTCTTGGCCTTCTTTCTTACGGGCTTCCTCTTGGCCTTCCGC
>JARRLJ010000298.1:0-4469 GCA_037387025.1 Gemmatimonadales bacterium | reverse complement strand
GTCTGCCATCGGGGCTGTTTTGGATGCAGTCCGGTCGGAGTTCGAAGTAGATCCGGAGCGCGTAGCCATCACGGGCTTCAGTCTGGGAGGACTAGGTGCCTGGTACATGGCCGCTGAAAACCCGGATTTCTTCAGTGCCGCGATCCCAATCGCGACCGCCCCCACGTTGGCCCGGGCCGACAGTGGGGCGGAACCGGAGCATCGACGGTTCATGCGCGAAGGCACGGTGCCGTGGCACGAGGGCCTGCACCGCATTCCTCTGTTCGTGGTGCACAGTCGAGCAGACGAGCTGATCCCGTATGAGAAGGTCGAACAAGCTGTGGTGGATCTAAGGGACCAAGGTGCGTCCATCGAGTTCGTGACTGTCGAAGACCTAGGCCACTACGAAGTGATGGAGTATCTCGATGCGGTAGCTCTGGCAGTGCCTTGGCTCCAGCGTCTTTGGTCGACCCGCTGATCTCAAATCGCTTCGGAGTTGCGCGACGTCAGCTACTCTGTGGTGCGTAAAGCTAGTGGGAAGAGTCGCGCTAGTTGCCGGTCCGCCGCGGCAACAGCTGCGACCCCGTGGCATGGTCGACGAACAGCAACGCGCCCAATGAGTCGGGTCGGTCGCAACTCCATCAGCCAGGTAGCCGAGCGGTCACTCCGGGCAGACCGCAGATCGGCCAGCAAGTACTGCGCTTCGCGTTCTCGCGCGATGCTGTGCAAAGCGTGCTCCACCGTCCCGACCGGTGCGGGAACCGCATCAACCGTTACTTCACGACGATCACGGAAGCTCGCCGTTGCAGTGTATTGGCCGTCGTATGATACGAGACCGATAACACGGAGATCGTCACCCAATACGCGGCCCAGAAACCCTCCCATCGAACCGCCCTCGTAGAAGCTGCGTCCCGGATCGGTACCACGGGCCACCTGTGCGTTGTGGGCCCAAACAACGACACGGCTGCTCGCCGGGTAGCGGTCGAGAATCCACTGCATGTTCACGGCCATCGCGCTGTCCCGATCCGCGAGCCGGCCCGTGACCGCCGCAAGCGCGGCCTGGCGAACGACGTTCGCGTTTTGCGCCGCCCATTCGACCTCTGCCGTATCGGCGGCGCTGGTCGCCTGGGTGAGCCGCCTGTCGAGTTCACTAGCAACCAGCGCCCACGCCGAATCGGCGCCGCTCTTCCATGAGGCTCGCACGCTGTCGGGAGCGACGGGATAAGGAGTCGAACGCCAGGCCTCGCGGTAGTCCTCATAGAGGGGAAGCACCTGACTCTCCAGCGCACTGTCCATCCTGGCGAGGAAAGCAATGACGCTGTCGATCGGCAGAGAGGGATCCTGCATGTCGTAGCCCACGAAATGCACGACCTGGTCGGGATGCGTCGCGTTATGCTGCCGCATCCACTCGATCAGCTCCAGCATCTCTTCGGTATTCCAGACCCGGAACATGGCTCGCATCACGTCACGTACGTCGTGAGGCGCGCCAAGGACATAGTCATTGATGGGACGTACGGCTAGTTGATTTGCCTCGATGGCGAAGACACGAGTCCCCATGCGCTCGACCATGAACCGGGTCAAGCGGTGCTTGGCGCGAAAGAACTCGCTCGTGCCGTGCGTGTCCTCTCCAAGGGCTACCACGCGGGCATTCCCTACCAGTTCGCGGAAGGGATCCAGATCGGCGTAATCCTGATCGGACTCGCGCTCCACGTCGACCGTCTCGATCGTGGCAGTGTGTCGCTCGAGCCAGGCGACATCCGTTTCGCTTGGCGCAGCGGCAACCGGCACAGCGCCGTAGCGTTGCCCATCCGCCTCAATTGAGAGATCGTCGAACCACACGGTTCCAGTTCCGCGAAACTCCGGTATCACGACCACGTACATCGCGGAGGAGTCCACAGAGACCGAGAACTCGTACGGCGTCCATGGCAGGCTTCCCTCCAGCCACAGGCCGCTCGAATCGGCGGCTACGACTTCGCCCGGTCGCCACACTTCCAAGCGCAAGCGCCCGCCTCCGGTGGCATTTGCACTGCGGACCCAGCCACGCAGCGTTACCTCACGTCCCCACGCGAAGCGGGGAGGTATGTGGAGCCGCAATATGTCGTACGCGCCGGAGTCCGCTGCAGACAAGTCACGGCTCACCCGCAGAGATCGCTTCCCTTCCCAGTAGATCGCGCTGTCCAGGCCCAGCTCTATGGAGACAGGTAGGGGCATCGCAGACCAACCCCACGGCCGTGCATCACCGTCCACACTCAGCCTCTCAAAGCCAAGATTGAGCGGCCTCCCCGCCGGCGAGATATCCGCAGCATGCCTCGCTTCCCGTCGGATTAGAGGACCCAGAGCCTTCAGCACAGCAGTAGTGCCTCTCTCCCGGTCGGCAAAGAGGTCCTCGTTCGCCACTGGCATGAAGTCTCCCACATACCGCTCGTACAACTCCAGCACCTCCAGGCCCCACACATTCGAATACAGCTCGGTGGCGTCCATGTCCTGCACCACGATCCCCAAACTCAGCGCTAGTACTGCAGATTCGGCGGATGTTCCCACCTTCTGAGATACCCCGTCCCACCGTGCAAAGCCGCCAGCAGTGGGAGCCTCAACGATCCACATCTCGGGATACAACACGGCATCGGGGCTGAAGCGCTCCTTCAGCTCCGCAAACAACTCGTCGACGCCGGACTCGTAGCGGTACTCATCACGCTGACCCGTGAATGGATTGAAAAAGCCGCCCGCGTCCTCGTTGATGCGAGTCCAAATATCGACGTACGTCTTTGCGGGAATGACGGTGAATCCGGCTCCTCGTAGTGATTCTTCGATTAGCTCGTCGAACCAGGTAAGGACGTAGTCGGGAGCAGTCACTCCCTCGGGCAGGCTGACAGGCGTTACCACGATGGTTTCGACGCTGTCGTAGAACTCCGCTTGCGGTACGACGAAGGGTTCAATCACCGGCGGCGGGGGCCTGCAAGCTCCTGCCACCAATATCGGTAAGATGGCAACCCAGTTGCTCAATCGCATCGGTACCACCCTGCGCGGGGTCAGTTGGGCTTGGGCACCTTCACGTGGGCTCGCAACCAAGCGCGGGTCTCGTCCACCGACTTGCGCCTTGCAAAGAGCTGCCCCCAGAGCTCGATCAGCATGAATCGCGCACGGAGGAGCGGTGGTGTCGAGTCGGCGAGATGACGGGCACGCTTTGCCGATAAGCCGTACAACTCCGCCAGAAATCCGTCCTCGAACAGCTCCGGTTCAATCGGGAAGCTCTCGTATCCGCCGCCAAACACGTACTTGGGCTTCCGCGCTGCTGTTGACACGTAGCGCCGCCCGACCTGCCTCACCACCCACTTGTCCACAAGAAACGGATGCTTGCGATTGTAGAGGCGGAGCCCCCGGTGAACCTTGAACCGGCTCGGCAAGTTGAGCGCAAGCGACGCCACCTCATGTCCCAGGAACGGGAACCGGGACTCCAGTCCCCACGCCATGGCGAGACGATCGTTCCGCGCGAGAAGACTTACCAACACATCGTCGACCAGCGTCAGCGCGAGCGTGGACCAGTCTCTCTCCTTCTGATTGTCAACGTGCTGAAAGACCTCGGCGCCACGCACGAGCTGCTCGTCCAACTCGTACCGCAGAAGCAGCCTCCCGATGTGATGCTCCGCCCCGGCTTCGGGCGCCGGCCAGATCATCCGACCGACCGTGGGAACCCGGTGCACGATCTTTCGCGCGCGGCCCTTTATCGACTGCAGTCCGCTGAGAAACCGGTGGGCGACGTTCTTCGCGTATCCGATGAAGTACTCGTCGCTGCCCTCCCCGGTCAACAGGACTTTGATGCCGTGCTCCGAGACGAGCCTCGAGACTAGGTAGAATGGCACGGCGTTCGTGAGCTGCACGATGGGGTGCTCGAAGTGGTAGGTGACCTCCGGGGCGTAGTCGAGCATGTCGTCGGGTGTGACGGTCACCGCGTAGAACTCGCAGCCCATCTCCCGCGCAAACGTCTCGGCCTCTTCGCGCTCGCTGGCGCCGACGACGTCGGCGTGGAACAACTTCAGTTCGTCCAGTCGGCTTCGCGCAAGGGCCGAGACCAGGGCCGAGTCGACGCCGCCGCTGATCAATGAGGCCACGGGGACGTCGCTTATCATGCGCAGTTCGGTGCTGCGCTGGAGGGCCTGGTCCAACATCTCCACGATCTCCTTCGGATCGCTGGCCTGGAGCTTCCGGTATTTGTCGGGATCAGCAAAATCGCTGACGCGAAAGAAGCTCCGTCGGGATTCACGCAGCTCGCGATCGAAGCGCACGTAGGTCCCGGGCTCGACGCTGTTGATCCCCCGGAAGAGGCTGTGCGACGAAGGCGGGAAATCGAGTCCTAGGATCATGCTGTGAAGGCTGGAAATGTCCACCTGCGAACTTCCGTCCAGCAGGCACTTCATCTCGGACGCGAACCTCAGGGTGCCGCCAGCACTGCGCTGGTAGTACATCGGCTTGATGCCGTGCCTATCACGCAC
>JARRLJ010000297.1:7464-15250 GCA_037387025.1 Gemmatimonadales bacterium | reverse complement strand
CTCAGTGGGCCTAGAATTGCCCCACCGCCGAATTGATCCCTATTGAGCAACAACACTCGTGCGGCGGGCGCCAACCCCTCGCGGTTTCTCTGCAGCTCCTCGAGTGCCCCCCGGCGGGCTGTAAGCTGTGCAATACGCTCTTCGGCAGAGCGAAGCTCGATTCTGAGCGCTGCCTCGTGCTCACGAGCTGCTGCCAGGCTGTGTCTGGCCCGCTCGAGCTCGCTCACCGCAACACGCTCATCCTTCTGCCGTCGGTCCAGTTCCACTCGAGCTTGGTCCGACTGCTGGCGGGTGGTGTCTACCGCCCGTGCTGCCGCGTCCTGCCTTGCGGCGGCATCGCGCAGCTGCTCCTCAAGATCCTCCAACTCATGTTGTATGGCTGCCCGCTCGCCCTGCAACGTCCGCAGGATCTCAGCCTGTCGCTGGCGGGATTCCTCCGTCTCACGCACGCGTTCCCGGTGGGTAGCCAAACGTCCGCGCGCCTCATCCTCACCGGCAGTCCGGAGATCGAGTTCGGTTTGAACCGACTCTCGCGCCGACTCCGCCGCATTCCGCTCCGCAGCGGCGGTATCTTGTTCTCGGTCTGCCTGCTTGGCCCGTTCATCCGCCTGCTCCCGTTCAACCAGTGCTCGCTCTTTTCGGCTCGCCGCGTTGGAGAGCCTCTCAGCTGCGAGATTCAGATCTCCCTCGAGCCGTTCTATCTCGACTCGAGTCTCACTCAACCGGCGCGCGAGCTCGCTGCGTCTGGCTTCGGCCATTGCGCGAGTCTGAATCCGCTCGTCCCGTTCTCGTTGCAACCCTGCCAGCGACTCTCTCGCCCGAGGAATCCGACCGGCGAACTCGGCGGTCTTCCCTCTCAGACCGGATTCCTGCTGTTCCATCCGGACCAGCTCCCGCCGGGTCAGGGTCATGACGATTTGGAAGCGCTCGGCGGCGAACTTGTCGTATCGCTCTGCTTTGCCGCGTTGCCGGGCCAGCGAGCGTACCTGCGTCTGGATCTCCCCTATGAGATCATCCAGCCGCTGCATGTCTTCCGCGGTCCGGTCGAGTCTCCGTTCCGTACTGTTCTTGCGATCTCTGTAAAGGCCAATACTCGCCGCTTCCTCAAATAAGGAGCGCCGCTCGTCGGGCCGATCCGACAGAAGCCGATCAATCATCTGAGCTTCAATTACCACTCCAACATCGCTGCCGAGTCCGGTACCCTGCAACAGATCCTGCACGTCCCTCAAGCGAACGGGTGATCCGTTCAGGAGGTAATCGCTCTGCCCGTTGCGCGACAGACGCCGGGTTACGACCACTTCCCCGTAGGAAATGGCCAGGCTCTCGTCAGTGTTGTCGAGGTGGAGTGAGACTTCTGCGATGTTGATGGGACGCCGTTTGGCTGAACCCTGAAAGATCACCTCATCCATCTTGGCACCGCGCAGGAGGCGCACCCTCTGCTCGCCCAAGACCCAGCGGACCGCGTCAGATATATTTGACTTCCCACACCCGTTCGGGCCAACGATCGCCGTGACACCGTTCTCGAAGGGAAGCTGGATCGTGTCCGCAAAGGACTTAAATCCCGACAGCTCGATCCGGGTGAGTTTCATCGTTTCATTCCTGTAATCACAACGGTAGTTCCACGAAGGTATCCACAGAATGTACGCGGGGGGGACAGGATACCGAAGGCCCGGTGTTGACTCAAGGAACCGATGCGTCAGTCTCTCTCGTAAAGATCCAATACGCGCGGCCCAGCCTGCGCCCGTTTTCTTCGGCCTCTTCCCTGGTGGTGAACGGTCCCAGCACCACTCTGTACAACATCTCTTCCGTCGAGTCCGGCTGAAGCACGCTCGCGTTCAAGCCGGCTCTGCTGAGTTCATCGGCAAATGCCTGTGCCCAATCCGGGTTGCGAGAACTGCTGACCTGAACGTACATGACTACGCCTGTCTGCTCACCCCTCTCCGAGCTGTCCGCAGCGAACTCCAGCGCGGGTCTGCGTGGGTCCCAGGCCGTCGTGAGCCAGCGATCATCAGATGAAGCCGCCACTGACGCAACGGCCTCATATACCTGTCCGTCCAGGGCCAGTAGACGGTCGTCCTGTCGTACGAGAATGGTTCCGTCGGGTGCAACCGCAGGTAGATCGGGTCCCCAAGATCCCTCCACCACCGCGACCACGTCGAAGGCGGTGAGGTCGATTATCCAAAAAGCGCCGTTCTCGGAGTGAGCCAGTAGGACCCGGCCCAGAGGGTCTATCCGCAGGTCCGTGACTCTTCCGTCGAGGCGCAGCCGCTGGTCGATTTCGGCAGCGAACCGCCCCATTGATACCAGCAGGTCATCTCCCAGAACCGTGTACACACGGTGCGCCGACGGAGAGATCTGCACCGATCGGGGAGTGGGAGACAGCTGCACGAACCTCATCTCGGTGGTGTCCGCCGGATCGATCATGGCGACCCCGGAGTCTGTTGCCACCACCACCACCCGGCCCCAACGAGAGACAGCCAGGTCACCTTCCGGGATTTGCCTCCTGATCGTGGGCTGGCCGTTGGCCAGCCAAAGCAACTCGGGCCCCAGCTCACTCCTGGCCAAGGCCAGTAGCCGTCCGCGCACGGCTCCCCACACGGCTAACGTCGAGTCGGAGAGGGTGTCCGCCCAGGTACTCGTGCGCCTGTGTTCCGCCTGCCCGATCGACCCATCGGCGCGGACTACGTAAGCAGTGCCCGTCGGTCCCATGGTAGCTGCGATCACGTTGGAATCCAATGTGCGTGACCGCCCCGTGACGAGGTCCAGCGCTACCAAATTGGCCACCAATGAGTCCGAGCGACGCGTCAGGGCGTATATGAGGTCATTATCTCCTGAGAGACCCACTATTTGCTGCGTCGGTTGGTTCCCGATCTCGAATCTCCATGTGACTTCCTCCAGATCCGGCAGTCGGTACAGTTGGGCCCGACGGGCACCCGACGGGAAACGGAAAGCCACGGAAGCTCCCGCGTATGCGGACGGTGGCGCTTCCGCTAGAGCCACCATCATGGGGTTGGAGGACGGTTCCGAGCGGCAGGCAAGCAAACCGGCCACTGCGGCGATCAGAAGGGAGCGATTGGTCACGGGCGGAAGATTAGGTAACAGCGCCGCGTGGTGCAAGGCGTCCCTTTCCGGCGCTACCTTGGGGTCGCTCTAGAACGTCGGTCCGAAACTCAGTATCCAGTAGAAACCCTGTGCTTCCCGGCTCAGTGGCCGAGCAAAATCGGCGCGGAGAATGAACAGGCTATACAGGTTGCTGCGGATGGAAAAGCCCCAACTCGCCAGCGGCGCTCGGTACTTGGCCATGTCGCGTTGTTGAACACGTCTCTTTTCCAGACGAGTTCATTCCCTCTGTTCCAGGCGATTCCCACATCGACAAATACGGCGGTCTCTATGGGTGGAAGGGGAATCGAACCCGAGCCAAATCCCAGCATTCGGTAGAGTGGAACTCGCAACTCCCAGCTGGCTACAGCAACGCGTTGGCCGGTGAGCTGCTGGAATGCTTGGCACCCGCTCACCGACTCTTTCCCCTCGGTCATACACTCGCGTCGCCGATATGAACCCGATGTGTACCCTCGGAGTAAGTCGGTGCGCCCGATGAAGATCGGGAACTGACCGCCGTCGGATCCAAACCTTCCAAAAAACAGCAGACGGGAAGCGAGACTGAACGGCCCAAACAGTTGATCGTATCTCCTATAATCGACCAGGACCTGGTGGAAGTTCCAATCTCCAAAAGCGGGTGCATATTCAAACCTGCTGCGTCGTCCAACAAACGGACCGGTCCAAAGTGATGCGGTGTTATCGAGCACCAGAGCTATCGACGGAATTGACTGATTGACTCTTTCGGCATCGATGACCATCCTGGTCCCTGGTCTTACGTATTGGACCAGATCTACCAGGCTGCGCGATGCATTTACGCCTCGCAGAGTGAATTCGAGTCGCTGGTACCGATTAAATGGCCTCATGGTCTCCAGGAACGCTTGTCGCTCCACCAATAGCTCGTAGCGGGTGGTAAAGAACTCATCTCCGTCCGGTGTGCTCCCGAAGAAACTGCCATTGAAGTAGAAGAGAGGAGCCTGTACCGCACCGACCGCCCAGTTGATCCTGTGTCCAAGGTTGGCGTAAGTGGCAAGCAGCTGAGCCTCGTCGATGCGTCCGTTGACCATCCCAGCTAGAAACAGACGGCGATTGCCCAACATATCAGAAAACGAAACGGCACTGCCGCCGAAAAAACCGCCGCCGAAGTTGTCGCGCACGTACCCAATGGTGGGCTGTATCGCGTAGTCGACCGAGAGCTTGTGCGAGTAACCGCGGAACGTGAAAGCGGTGGAATCAGGCAAAGACAGGCCGGTGCTATCGATCAGTCTCCTGACGGATAACGTGGGTGGAACCGCTGCCCGCTCCTGCTTCGAGGGCGCCGCTTCGGATGGTCTGAATCCGCTTTGAGTCCTGTAGAGTGAACCGGACTCGAAAATACTCGGGGCGCTCTCCGGGGTCCGTGCGCTCTCTGTCGGAGCCGCGTTGGGCGCGCCGCCGGAATGCAGTTGGAGCGCAGATTCGATGTGTTCCACGTCCAGAGAATCGATCGGACTCGGTCCACCGCTTCGTCGTGAAACAACGAGAGTCCTCGTGTCCTTGCGACATCGGTTAGCTGATAGACTCTCCGGTCGCCGAAGTCGAACAGGAACAGATTGTATGACCCCGTGCGATCAGACACAAACCCTATCGACTGTCCGTCCGGTGCCCATTGGGGGTTGGAGTTCTGGCCGCTCATCTCCGGAAGTACCTCGATCCTACCTGACGTGAGATCGTAGGTGGCCAGATTGAGCGGACTCATCCGGAGCCGGTCGAGGTCAGTACCAGGGCCTCTGTCGGTCGCGAAGGCTATTGTACGACCGTCGGGAGACCAGACTGGGTGCAAATCTGCGAATTTGTCATTGGTGAGTCTCCTTAGCTCCGTACCGTCGGAATTCACTATGAACAGATCCGAGATCCCCCCGTCGTATCCAGTGAACACCAACCGTGTGGCGTCGGGCGACCAGGATGGTGTCGTCAATCCGTGCAGAGGAACCTCGATGCGATTTACCACCTTGTTGCGATTGACATCGAACATCACGAGGTCGTCGCCACCGCCGCGCTTTGCCGCAAACGCAAGCAAGCGGCCATCGTAGGACCACGATCCGGCCGAATTCAGAAACCGCAGGCTCTCGAACTCGCTGCTGAACGCACTCTTCACCAAGCGGCGCTCGACGCGTCCGGTTTCTGCCCTGGCCAAGTACAGATCGATCCAATACCACTTCCCCTCGGACAAGTAGGCGATGTACTCGCCGTCCGGCGAGATCGATGGAGATATGTGCAGCGTGCCTGACGATCTCTTCTTGGTGAGGATCGGGAGGGCAAAGTTATCGACCTCCTGCGTGTTGGCTAGCAGAGGTCGGTACTCGCTTTCTATTGCAGCATGCCACTGGTGTGTCAACTCCTCGAGCGAGACGCCCAGCACGCGCTGGAAAGCTGGGGCAACTCCCGATACCGAGGCAGAGTGCAGGATCCGGGAGATCGACTCGTCACCCCAGCGATTTCCTACGTAGGACCACAAGGCGTGTCCGTATCGATAGGGAGTAAACCTCGGATCACGCGTCAGCTGTTCGATTGTTGGAAGCCGCCCTCCCACGACATCGTCCTTCAGCCACATCGCCGTCTGGGCATTCACGGTTCCCAGGGACAGGTATTCGGCCAACCCTTCCATGAACCAAAGCGGCGGATTCACCGCCATCAATCGCTGCAAACCCGCTCCCACAGTCCCTGCGGCAAAGATGTGAACGGTAGGAGGACGCGGTGTCTGTACGGCTCCGTGACACCCCCGGTACCCTCACCGATGTTGGTGACGTTGTTCTGCTGAAACTCGCTGTGAGAGGCATACAAGATGATTGGCTGCCGCTCACGATACCTGTGGTTGAGGAGACGGGACAGGCGGTCATAGGCTCGCTCAGCCATTCTTGCGCCGTCAATTGCTGCTGCACGTTCTCCGTCGTAGTAGTAGATATCGAAATGCTCGGTTTCAATGACCGAGAAGTCGAGTCGACGATGTTGGACCTTGTTTTGCCCGAAGTATTGCGCGCGCACGGGTGCCACGAACGCCACCACCGTCATACAGACGACAATAGCGCGGCGTCGCAGCGCGGTTAGACTAGGGAATACCTCCGATAGCAGAGGGTGCATCCGACCAGAGTCGCTCCAGTTGGTAGAAGTCACGCAGCGTTGGATGGAAGATGTGGACGACGAAATCCACGTAGTCCAGCAGCGCCCAGCGTCCGGCTCTGAGACCTTCGACGTGGTGCGCGCGCCTGCCACACGCTCTCAGGGCTTCCTGAACGTGCTCCGCAATGGCGCGCACGTGCACGTCCGAAGATCCCGACGCCACAATGAAGTAGTCGGTCGCGTCACTCAACTCTCTAAGGTCAAGTACGACGATTTCCTTGGCCTTGTGGTCGTTCAGCGTGGTAACTACCACTTGAAGATGCCGAGCGTTTTCGGCACCGCCATTATCCATATGGTGAATTTGCGTTGAACTGGTTTCCGTTTGCTGAGTCCTCAGTCCTCAATTTGATAGAATACCCCCCACGCCCCAGGGCCGACGTGCACACCTATGGCTGCCGTTACGGGGCTCACTACGCACGTACGTGGACGGTAGCGAGTTTCCAGATCGGCCTTCAGTCGCTCCGCAACAGCGTGGGCCCCAGCGTGCGCTATTCCCAGTCGAAGCGATGACGGTCGAGGAGTCAGACGTTGGTCCAGATGTCGCAGGACCCGCGGCACGAGGTGCTCACGACCTCGTACGCGATCGAGCGGCACCACTCTCCCTTCCCGGTTCACTTCCAGGATTGGCTTGATGTCGAGCAGGCCGCCCAGCCAGGCCCGGCCGCGGCTCACCCGCCCAGACCGCAGAAGGTTGTCGAACACATCCACCGTAAAGAACCCTCCAGATTGATCACGCACGCGGACCAGTTCCTGGTGGATCTCGCCAATTGATCTTCCCTCATCGATCAAAGTTTGCTCGCTTGGGCCGCCGCCTGTGCAGAGGTGAGGGTCCCCGACAGAGCACTAGCAAGGAACAGTCCAAGGACTTCTTCCGCGTCGGAACGGGCATCTTCGAACGCCCGTGCCAGAGCTGCGGGAGTCGGCTGTGAGGTCGTGAACGTGGTGCCGCTTTCCTTCATGCGGGCGTACAGTTCATCCCCACCGATTTCCACACGATCCAGATACGTCCGTTCCCCGTCTATTACCTGGAGGGGAACCACCACCATACCCTGTTGGTCGACGATTTCATCCGGTAGATCACACGAGGAATCCATCACAATTGCTATGCGGCGTCTGGCTTCATGTAATTCGCGGTGCTGCTCCCGCATGTCGTCCGCTTTGGTGAGCTCTATGTCACCCCATGTATCGACCAAATCGAAGACCCGCTCGGGTGTATCTGTGTGGATGTGAATCTTGAGCAAGTCATCGGTGGCGAGCACCACGATCGATCCGCCGAACGGCCTGAGTTGTGTGCGAATCTCGGTTGCCGGGGGAAAACGCTCGCTCCGGGCCAGAACCACGGTGCAGAACTGGAAGTCTCTGTCTGCCGCGACCTCCGCCAACGCGGCCGCGTCCGGTACATCGTAGATAACCGGTTCCTCGGCGGCGAGAATCGGGTCTCCCTGGATCAGCCGCACGACGCCTTCCAGCATGCGGACGAACGCCTTGGCGACAGCGTCCACCACGCCAGCTTCCTTGAGAGCTGCCAGGA
>JARRLJ010000297.1:0-7445 GCA_037387025.1 Gemmatimonadales bacterium | reverse complement strand
GTCTTCTGCAGGGTCTCCTCAGCGTGACTGAGGACTCGACCCATCACCTCCTCGAAGTTCGCGGTCTCGAGGACGGCTCGTTCGGCCTCTGCCGCAGCCTCGCGGGCAACGGTGAGGATCGTGCCCTCGACTGGGTCGTCCAGCGACTGGTGAAGTCGATCTGCTCCGGCTCGGATTGCCCGTGCCACGTCTCCCGCAGATGCCGTGTCCTTGTTGTCGACCGTCTCTTTGAAGCCGAGTAGGAACTGTGAGAGCAGCATCCCGGAATTGCCGCGGGCGGAGAAGATGCTGGCCTCCGCCATGGTCTTCGCAACCGCCGGAAGCGGGGCTGGCCCCAACCTCCGGACCGCTTCTGCCACAGCCCGCAGTGTGGATGCGAAGTTGGTGCCGGTATCGCCGTCCGGCACCGGGAATACGTTGATGCGATTGAGTTCCTCACGGCCGGCATCGAGCCAGTCCGCCGCCGCGATCAGTGAGGTCCTCAGCCGAGGGCCGTCGAGGTATTCGATCCCGACGGGTACTGAAGTCACTACTCTTCCTTGACCACCCACACTCGCAGTTCAGCCTTGACCTCAGGGTGCAGGCGGATGGGCACCTTGTAGATGCCGATCATTTTGATTGGCTCCTCCAACTCGATGATCCGCTTGTCGAGTTCGTAGCCGAGTTCGGCAAGCTTCTCGGCGATATCGGCCGATGTGATCGACCCGAAGAGCTTGTCTCCTTCTCCGGCCTTGACACTGAACTCTGCCGAGATCCCGGCGAGGCGCTCGGCCAACGCTTCAGCGTCACCACGCTCAGTGGCGCTAACCTGTGCCCTGCGAACTGCCTCTGCCTCGACACGCCGTTTGTTGGCGGCCGTTGCACGGTACGCCAGGCCCTTGGGGAGTAGAAAGTTCCGGGCGTAACCGTTCTTGACTTTGACGATTTCACCCGCGTTTCCAAGTTTGGCGATGGTCTCTCTGAGTATCACTTCCATGTCAATTCATCTCGCTGGCGGTGCAGTCCACCGCCGTCTGAGGTCCAGGCCCGAATCGACGATGCCTAATAGGATGGCACCGGCGACCGCGACGGGCAATATTAGGAGTGCTGCCACGGTGATAGCCGCTATCATCAAGCCGCTGGAAGCTCCGACCAACCGGAGTCCAAATGCTACGATGGAGGCTCCTCTCAGCGCATACAGCGCGCCCATTACGATGAGGAGGTTGGTGGCGCCGATCTCGGCCGCCGCTAACATGGGTATGAGTATCACCAATAGTGGTGGGATAGCGACCCACCCGATGTTCTCGTTGAATCGGAACTGACTGAAACGAGCCAGTCCGGGACCGTGTGGCGCCGCAGCCACACGGCTGTATATGGCCGTTGCCAGGGACAATCCGGCAATCAACTGCAGCGCGACTCCAGCTGGAAAGTAATCTGCTGCGTAGCGGACACTGCTACCTACCAGCGTCGCTATTTCTGCGGCAGCCGACGATCCATCTTGGGCCGCCATCCACAGTACCTGTGAGACAATGCGTACCGAAAGACTCGCCTCATGGCCGGCCCACCAGCGCAATTCGCCCCAGGACGAGCCGAGCGCGAGGAGCATCCCCGCCACGCACAAGGCGGCGAATCCCACGGCTGTAAGCGATCGGTGTGTGACTGGCATCGAGTAGTAGCGTGTGACGGGAACAAACACCGCGGTAGCCAACACGGCTGCGGCGCGTATTACCTGATCCGGCAATTCGCCCATATCGAGTAGCCATACCAGGCTAAAACCACCGGCGACCGCTAATGTCATTGCCTCCTTTGGTGTCCTGACCGGAGACATCGCCAGCAGCGCGGCTAGCGGCAGAGCGAAGAGCCCTACCGGTGCAAATGTGACAAAGACGACGCTGGATAACAGCAGCATACGGTGCCGCACGAGCCAGCGTCCGGTGCTCACAAGCGACCGTCCCTGGGCTGCCGCTGGTACGGCAGCGACATGTTACCTACTGTGACCCTTGATGAAGGGAAGCAACGCTAGGTGTCTGGCGCGTTTGATGGCGCGCGATAGCTGCCGCTGGTGCCGGGCACACATGCCCGACAGGCGGCTGGGCAAGATCTTGCCGCGCTCAGTCGTGAAACGGGACAACATTCTCTCGTCCTTATAGTCCACAATCCTGACTCTGGACTCGCAAACTGGGCATGTCTTGCTTGGCCTCATCCTTCGTCCTCCGTATGGTCGTCCCGTTCTGACCTGCCGTCGCCCCGGTCTTGCCCGGGCGTCGCACTCGAGGCCGGTACAGTGGACAGACCATCGTTGATTACTATGAGGTGGCGCAAGACGCCGTCATCGAGCTTGATGGCCCGTTCGAACTCAGCCAGCGCCGCCTGTTCCGTCTCGAACTGGGCAACTACATAGTGCCCCTGTTCCTTTTTCTTGATGGGGTACGCCAGGGTCCGCTTGCCCCAGTGGCTTATGTCGGTGATGGGTGTTGGGGATTCGCTCGTCTTGAGGAGGTCGTGGAACCGCTCGAGCCTCTCGTTGATCTCGGTTTCCTCAAGAGCGCTGTCGAAAATGTAGACGATCTCGTACTTCTGACTCATGGCACCTCCTTCGGTCTGGGCGACCCCACCCGTGCCGAGGGTGGAGTAGGTGGTTGTCGAGCGATGGAATGTAGCTACGTGCCGGCTCCGGTGGTAGGGCCCGCCCACTCATACGTTGAACCTGAACAGCAGCAACTCACCGTCTTGCACGACGTAGTCCCGGCCTTCGCTCCTCAGTGTTCCAGCGTCCCTCGCAGCCTTGTATGATCGCGCTGCGATGAAATCGTCAACGTGGATCGTCTCAGCGCGGATGAACCCACGCTGAAAATCGGTGTGGATCTTGCCGGCGGCTTCGTATGCCGTGGTGCCAACCGAAACCGTCCAAGCACGGGCTTCCTTTTCGTTCATCGTGAAAAATGTCTCGAGCTTGAGGAGCCGATAGCACGCGTGAATCAAACGCTCTAGACCGGGCTCCTCAACTCCTGCGGCTGCCAAGAACTCGGCCCGCTCAGATCTATTCAGTTCCGACAGTTCAGCCTCGAACTTGGCGGAGAACGGGATGACGTCTGCATCCTCATGATGCCGGTTGACAGCGGCTCGCAGCGCTTGCAGAGCGGGAAGGTCGCCGTTACCGAGGTCGTCTTCGTCGATGTTGGCCGCGTAGATCACGGGCCGCACGGTCAAGAGACCAAGTTGTCGGCAGGCGTGCAACTCGTCTTGGGTGCGGACGGCTTCCCTCACACCGCGTCCGGCCAGCAAGGCTTCCACCACGCGATCCAGGAACCGATCCTCGGCCTGGGCAGCCTTGTCGCCTGATCTTGCAGCCTTCCTGACACGTTCCTGATGTCGCTGCGCCAGGGTCAGATCGGCAAGGGCGAGTTCTCCTGTGATCACATCGTGATCCCGCTCCGGATCCAGGACACCCATCACGTGCGTGATGTCCGGATCATCAAAGCAACGCACCACGTGTACTATGGCGTCGACGTCTCGAATATGACTCAGAAACTGATTCCCTAGTCCCTCACCTTTGCTTGCGCCCTCGACTAGGCCGGCAATGTCTACGAACTCGACCACCGTCGGCACGACTCCTGGCACTTCGGCCACAGTGGCCAGGCGGTTCAACCTCTCGTCTGGTACCGGAACCACTCCAACGTTTGGTAGGCCGATGATGCCGATACGCATTGTACCTGGGCGCCGGGTCACCGAGCGATCTCACGACCACGCGGTGACCCGGCTGGTATATCACTGAGTGCTTAGGCGCCTCTGCATCGAATACAGCGATGTAACTAACTCAACAACCATGGTGCCAGTACCAAGCTCACCACCGACATGAGCTTGATGAGGATATTGAGCGACGGGCCACTTGTATCCTTGAACGGATCTCCGACCGTGTCACCTACAACTGCCGCCTTGTGCGGATCCGATCCCTTTCCACCGTGGGCTCCGCTTTCGATGTACTTCTTGGCGTTGTCCCACGCTCCCCCGGCGTTGGCCATGAACAGCGCCAGCATCACGCCCACTACGGTTGCTCCGGCGAGCATCCCGCCGAGCGTTTCCACACCGAAGAACTTACCCACGAATATAGGGGCGAGAATGGCCGTGAAACCGGGCAGGATCATCTCGCGCAGGGCAGCACGGGTGGAAATATCTACGCACCGTGCACTGTCTGGCTTTGCCTTGCCTTCCATAAGACCGGTGATTTCGCGGAACTGCCTGCGCACCTCCTGTACCATGCCCTCAGCCGCGCGACCAACGGCCGTCATCGTCGTGGACGCGATGAAGAACGGCAGAATCCCGCCGAGGAACAGTCCGATGACCACCTGGGGATTGACTATGTCCAATACCAAGGGGTCAGCACCCTGTGGGGTCACCGCATTTGAGTAGGCACTGAAGAGGGCCAGAGCCGTCAAAGCCGCTGATCCGATAGCAAACCCCTTTCCCATCGCGGCGGTGGTGTTGCCCAAGGCGTCGAGCCCGTCGGTGATCCTGCGAACCTCGGGGCCGAGGCCGCCCATCTCGGTGATCCCACCGGCGTTGTCCGCAATTGGTCCGTACGCGTCTACCGACATGGTTACACCGACGGTGGCTAACATACCGACGGCGGCGATCCCGATGCCATATAGCCCGGCGTTCGCGTAGGCGACGTAGATGGCTCCACTGATAACCAAGAGTGGCAATGCCGTTGAGCGCATGCCCACGGCGAGTCCGGATATGATGTTCGTCGCCGGGCCCGTAAGACTGGCCTCTGCTATAGTGCGAATCGGCTTGGCTGCAGTGTAATACTCGGTGATAAGACCGATCATGATCCCAGCAACCGTGCCCACCACTACTGCCCAAAAAGGACCCATTGGATTGCCGGTGCCTAAGGTGGTCATCAACCCATCATCAACACGGGTGTTCAGATAGTACGCAGCAACCAGGTAGAGACCCGCTGCATTGAAGGTCGACCAGCGGAGAGCTGCAGCAGGGTTGAAGCGCTCGAGCACCCTGAAGATGGCTATCGCAAGCAAACTCGCTATCAGACCCACCAGGATGAAAAGGACGGGCAGAGTAACTCCCTCCATGCGGTTCTGCACCAGGGGACTGGTTGCGGCGATCGCGATGGTAGCAATCACGGCGCCGACGTAACTCTCGAAGATGTCCGCTCCCATACCGGCCACGTCACCGACGTTGTCGCCTACATTGTCGGCAATCGTGGCTGGGTTACGCGGGTCGTCTTCCGGGATGCCGGCCTCCACCTTCCCCACGAGGTCCGCCCCCACGTCCGCTGCCTTCGTGTAAATGCCGCCTCCGACACGGGCAAACAACGCGATCGAAGATGCTCCCATTGCGAAACCCGCGATGATTTCGGAGAACGCGCCCCAGGCGTCTTCGGTTTCCGGACTTCCCAGGAAGACCGTCATGACGATACCGATCCCCAGCAGTCCCAGACTTGCGACCGACAAGCCCATCACGGCTCCACCGTTGAACGCGACGCGCAATGCCATTGCCTGTCCCTTTACTCTGGCGGCCTCACTTGTGCGAGCATTGGCCAAGGTCGCTGCCCGCATACCGAGGAATCCGGCTAGGATCGAGCAAATGCCGCCGGCCAGATAAGCGACCGATGTACGCCAGCCGATCACCACGGCGAGCAACGCCGCGATCACGATCAAGAACGGTACAAGGATGCTGTACTCACGGCGTAGAAAGGCCATCGCCCCTGCCTGAATTGCCTCCATCAACTCCTGCATCAGGTCACTTCCGGGAGACTGGCGGCGTACGTACATGAACGTGAGCCAGGCGATGACCAAACCTGCCGCCCCAACTACTATGGCCCACAATGATAGGTTTGCGAGGCTAAACACTCTGTTGTCCTTTTCGATTGAACTGGTTCATGGCGGTCTCGATTCCTTCTGCTATCCAGCATTCGATAGCTTCCGCTAGCGTAGGCAGGAGCTCCGCTAGTGCGTCTACTTCATCTCGCTCAAATGGTGATAGTACGAAGTCGGCCGGATCGACCGGATCGTCCGGCAGCGGCCCGATCCCGATGCGGAGCCGGGCATACTCGTGTGATTCCAATCGGCCTTCGATACTCAGGAGCCCGTTGTGACTGCCGGCTGAGCCACGCGCTCGCAGCCGGAAGGTCCCGATATCGAGTGAGTAATCGTCAACGACCACCAACATGTCCGTGGAAACCTCGAACCCTGGTTCTCCGAGCAGCGGTTCTAGCGCGGTTCCACTTCGGTTCATGTAGGTCTGGGGCTTCACTATCGCAACGCGTTCGCCAGAGACTGTGCAGCTCGTGACCTGAGCCCGGTCGATTCGTCTGAATCGGGGAGTGCCCCACTCCTTGGCCAGAAAGTCACCCAGAATGAACCCGGCGTTGTGCCGCGTGACGGCGTATCTCGACCCGGGATTCCCCAGCGCGACGATGGCGCGCAGCAGTTACCCCCCTGCTTCTGAGCTCTCGCCCGTGGGCTCTTCCTCTCCTTCTCCCTCGGCCCTCGGCTTCCGGATGAGTTCCGGCTCCAGCGCCTCTTCCTCCTCCTCTTCGGCCACTACGACTGGCTCGGCTTCAACCCGCGGCGGGACGACGGTGCAGATCGTCTGGTCTGGGTCGTCGAGGATTTCCGCGTGCGGAACCTCTATGTCACGTACGTGCAGGGAATGGCCGACCGTGAGCGCGTCGACATCGATGTCGATCGACTCCGGCATATGCTTCGGGAGGACTCTGAGCTCGATGTCACGGAGAATCTGGTCCAAGACTCCACCTTGGTTGCGAACACCATCCGGCGAGCCCACCAGGCGAATCGGCGCACGCACTGTCAGTTTCTCACCGGCGTGAACTTCGAGGAAATCGACGTGCAGTACCTGTTGGCGGATCGGGTGCCGTTGCACCTCGCGGATCAATGTTCTCACCGATTTGCCTCCGAGCTTGAGCTCGACCATCGTCGAGGCACCCGCCGTGGACAGGACTTTGTCCAGGTCGGCCTGGCCGACCGTCAGTGACTGAGCCTTGCGTCCGTGTCCATAGATGACCGCGGGGACGCTTCCTGCACGCCGCAACTCGCGTGCAGCACCCTTTCCGGTCACCGTTCTTGGCTCCGCTTCCAGGATCATCGTTTCGGCCATTGCTCTTCTTCCCGCTATCTCCGTTTGGCTTGTTGCGTCAATCAAACAGCGAACTGACTGACTGTGCGCTATGAGTGAAATGGATCGCTTTCGCGAGGAGCTCTCCAACGGATAAGATCTTCAAGCGATCGAACCGTCTTGCCTCTGGAATGCAAATCGTGTTAGTGACCGCAACCTCTTCCATCGGACTGGCGCTCAGCCGGTCTACCGCCGGGCCCGACAAGACGGCGTGGGTCGCGCAACCGTAGACCCTCCGTGCTCCTAGCCTCTGTAGTGCGTGAGCCGCCTCCGACATGGTCCCCGCGGTGTCGATAAGGTCATCTACCAGT
>JARRLJ010000296.1:0-4776 GCA_037387025.1 Gemmatimonadales bacterium | reverse complement strand
CTCCTGTAAAAGGGCCTCAAGCCACGAATCTGACCGAGACCACGAACCCTAACTTGACATGTCGAACGTCTCTTCACCAAGCAGAAATGAACGATTCAGCGCAAGCAAATGAACTATCCAAGCGGTTACGGATCTCTCGCGCATGTCACCACTCTCCGTCCGTAGGCAACTGATCCATCGGGCTGGGCAGACCGACGGCCTGGCCCACCGGGGTAGCAACGGACATGCCCGTGGAGTGGTGATGCCCACCATGCAACCAAGCGAAACACCCCGTAAGGCCAGGGCATCACGAGGTGTATCGAACTCTGCCCGGGGTGCATCTGGAGACCGTAAACATTTGTGGCACATGGACAACTGAGCCAATCTCCACCTGCAAATTGCCAGATCTTCGGCAATTCTCGGCAGAGCTGATCTGTCGCTTGCGAGTGAAGGGTGGAGTTTCGCGGCTCAGTTCATGCCGTTCGGCTTGGCACCACCTTCCAGCGCCATGGGGAGTCTGACGCACATCGCCGTTCGCCCCGGCCGGGAGCGTACCTCGATATGACCCTGGTGAGTCTCCACGCAGCGCTTTGCGACGCTGAGGGACAGCCCAGTGCCGGAGCCGACATCCTTCGTAGTGAAGAACGGCTCGAAAATGTGCCCGCGAATGTCTCTGGCAATGCCGGACCCGTCGTCGACGATCTCGACCTCGACCCACGTGTCGTTTCGCCTGGCCCTGAGGAGCAATCTTCCACCTATGTCCATCGCATCTATCGCGTTTTCCATCAGGATGGTCCAGACCTGGTTCAACTGTCCGCCGTTTCCCGTGACCATCGGCAGGTCACTCTGATAGTCGCGCACAAGTTGGATGGCCCGCTCTTCCAGGCTGTGCCGGAGCATCATTATCGTGGACCGGCCCGTACATCAGTGGGCTCGTGTGCCGGTGACCTGTCCATATGCGAATATGACTTGACTGAGGCCACCAGCGTGGAGATATGCTGAGCTGCCGCGGCGATCTCCTCTACCAGGTGGTCGGACTCCAGCCCGGCGCCCAGCCAGGAGAGTGCGCACGTCAGTGCGGGTTCAGGCGCGTCCACCCGCAGTGCGGTGTCCACGTCCAGAAGGTCCTGAACCGTCAAGCCGGCATCGCCGAACGTGGCGGCCAACTTCCATGGTTCACTGACCGACTGGGCCTCCAGCCAAGCGGCCAGATCGTCCTCGCGGTCGCTGCGCTCCAGCGGCGTGAGGGTGGCGATCTCACCCCTCCGATCTGCGCTCCGCAACCGTTCAAGCCGCTTGAGGGCCTCAGCAGGCACGTGATGCCGCGCGAGTGCTGTGACCAGCTTCGGCATTAGGATCCGGTGCTCCGCAAGTCGCGCGACGGCACGTTGCATCGCGGCCGCTGGGATGTTCAGTTCGTGCGCGATACCGGCCGCGAGTCGTCCTATGGCCAACATCTTCTCGTTTTGCTGCTCGAGGCGAACGTCACCGCGGACGCGATCCGACATTTGCGCCACGAGCCGGCGCACGACTTCCAGGCTTACGGCCTGCATTTCATCGAAGAGTGAGGCCTCGAGCCGAAGGACCTCGGAAGGCACAGGTGCGACCGTATATCGCGGGTAGTGCGTCATTCTCGAGAAGGGGAGCATTCCGGTGACCTGGCCACGCTCCGTTGTGGCCACGAGTAGCGATTGGCCTCCGATCTCCTCGAAGCCTTGGATCACACCGTTGACCACAAGCCACATCGAGTCTGCCGGCTCACCGCGCTCGAACATGTGCTCCCCCGGCCCCAGCACAACTCGCTCTCCGTGCGCAGCGAACCAGTCCAGGTGCTGGTCTGGCAGGCCCTCCAAGATGGCTAGCGGCCGCAGCTCCTCTCGTGAAAAGCGCATGCCCATTCCGGGCTGCTTCGAGGTGGTCATGCCCCGAACCTGCGTGGCCCCTGTGATGCCGAGCAAGAGCCGAACGCTGGTCTTCTCGTCCCCTTAGGGCCGAATGGCGACCTAGGGGTGACTCGATTTGGGAGGAACGGGAGGTCTCCCTGTCCAGTCCGTGTGGAAGAGTTCACCCCTCGGCTCGTCGATACGCTGGTACAGATGTGCGCCGAAGTAATCGCGTTGGGCCTGCAAGAGATTCGCGGGCAAGCGCGAAGTCCGATATCCGTCGAAGTAGTTGAGCGCCGACGCCAAGGCCGGCACCCAGACACCGTTTAGAACGGCCGTCGCAACCACGCGGCGCCACGCTTCCTGAGACGACTCGATCTTCTCCTTGAAGAAGGGGTCGAGCAAGAGGCTGCTCAGGCTTGGATTCCTGTCGAATGCGTCCGTAATCGTCCCGAGAAACACTGACCGAATAATGCACCCTGCGCGCCATAATTGGGCGATACGGCCATAGTCGAGCTTCCAGGCATACTCGTCCGCAGCCGCACGCATCAGCGAGAACCCCTGAGCGTAGGAGACGATCTTTGCCGCGTACAGGGCCTTTTCGAGATCGATCAGAAACGACTGTTTGTCGGCCGCGAACCCCTTCGCTGGCCCGCGCAGCACCTCGGCCGCTGCCACGCGTTCGTCTTTCATCGCCGACAGACAACGGGCGTACACCGCCTCGCTGATCAGCGTCAATGGGACACCGAGGTCCAACGATGAAACGCTTGCCCATTTGCCGGTACCCTTTTGCCCTGCGGTATCGAGGATCTTGTCGACCAAGGGTCGGCCGTCGGTGTCCTTGTGGGCGAAGATGTCAGCGGTGATCTCGATCAGGTAGCTATTGAGATCACCCGCATTCCAACGTGCGAACAGTTGATGCATGTCGTCGGTGCTCAACCCGAGGAGCTCACGCATGATCTGGTAGGCTTCGCAGATGAGCTGCATGTCCCCGTACTCGATGGCGTTGTGAACCATCTTCACATAATGTCCCGCGCCGCCCTCTCCCACCCACTCGCAGCATGGTGTTCCGTCACTGAGCTTCGCGGCGATCGTCTGGAGAATCGGCTTTACCGCCGGCCATGCCTTTGCATTTCCCCCGGGCATGATCGAAGGACCAAGCAGTGCACCCTCCTCCCCACCGCTGACCCCTGTCCCGACGTACAAGATGCCGGCGGGTTCGAGCGACTGTGTTCGCCGGGCGGTGTCGGAGAAATGTGAGTTTCCACCGTCGATGAGAATGTCCCCTTCGGAGAGATGGGGCCCCAGGTCCTTGATCAAGGCATCGACGGCATCTCCCGCGGGTACCATCATGAAGATCTTCTTCGGCTTCTTGAGCGACGCGACGAAAGCTGAAAACGACGATGCCGTGGCCGCCTTCGTCCCGGATGTGTCAGCGGCAAAGCCATTCCGCTTCGCCTCGTCGATATCGAACCCAACCACGGAAAAACCGTTGCGTTCGATATTCAGCGCGAGATTCCTACCCATCACTCCCAGTCCGATGACGCCGATATCGGCTTCTTCTATCATTACCTCTTGTCTCCGTAGCCAGGTTGAGGCTGCTCGAATCTCCTTCTGTCCGTCCAGAGACCGAGGGCCGGGTTGGATATGTAGTAGATCCTCTCACCATCAGGCATGACGTTGTAGCCGTCGGAGAGCCTTTCAGGGCTGTACCGCGTCGACATCCGATCCAGATCGGCATATCGGAAGTTGACGCTCTCGACTTCTCCCTTGGTGAGATGTCCCGGACAGTATGTGATGGAAAACCGACCCTCCGACGAGCCGTGGATGAGATGAGCGGCTGCGCTCAGGTTGTTCCTGAGGTCCTCGTTCTCATCCACCAAGCGCAATACCTCCGGAGTACCGACGTATCCGTACGTACGGATGAGGGCATCGATCTGGCTGTCCTCGCCGAACTCCTTCACGCCTGGAGCCAGCACCACGAGCTCTCCGCCGTCCGCGATCGCCATGCGTGAGCGATAGATGCTCTTGTTGCCCAGCCACGTGCTCTGGAACTCGGACGGAGCGAGATACACCACCGCCTTCTCGATGGGATCGTCGAGCATCACGACGTTGACCGCGAGAGACAGCGCGGCCGCACGATGGAAGCACTCGGTGTCGTCGCCGATGAACAGGCCTCGAACGACCAGATGGCCGTCGGCATTATGCGCCACGACAGTGAGGACATATACGATCGGCATCTGGCTCGCAAAATGATCGGACGCATAGTCCAGGACGTCGCGAACGGGAGTGCGCACGCGGCCCATGATGCGCTCCATGCCATGGACCGCCCCGAGATAGTGACTCTCGTTGATGCTGTCCGGTCCGCCTGTTCCCACCAGGATGTTCTTGTTGTGGTTGGCCATGCCGATGACTTCGTGTGGTACGACCTGGCCGATGGAAAGAATGAGATCATGACCGCCCTCGAGGAGCAGTCGGTTGACCTGTGCCTTCCAAGGGACGTCGAGTCTTCTTTCCGATACCCGACGAACGAACTCCGCCGGCACTTCTCCCAGCGTCACCACGTCGTTGCGCCAATCGTGGACTCGGAAGAGTTCGGCGGGCACGCCGGCAAACATCGTCCTCAACTGCTGCTCGGCCATCGGGGCATGGGTTCCTACCGCAGGCATGACGTCGGTGAGCCGATCGCGATAGTACTCCCATGCCAGTCTCGTCAACACGCCTGCCTGTGAATGGACGCGCGTATGATCGGGTGGAACCGCCATCACCCGATTTCGCGTGCCCAGCTTGTCGAGGGCTTCCCAGAGCCCTCGCCTCAAGTCATCGGCCAAGAGGGTGTCACCCTCAGAACCGCGGCTGAAATACATCATCGGTTCGCGCCCCTGGGGAACCTCGAACGATGGATCGTCATCAT
>JARRLJ010000295.1:0-3889 GCA_037387025.1 Gemmatimonadales bacterium | reverse complement strand
GTCTTCGAAGCGCGCGTCTACGAGGGCCACCTGCGACGTGGCATCTTCCACTTCCTCCACCACACTCTTCAGGACAGTCACGGTTATGGTTCCCTTGAGATCGTCGATGGCGATCTCATCGCGGACTGACACGCCGTACCTCTTCGCAAGAGCCGCGTGTATGCCGTCCCGAAGCAAATCCAGCAACTCCGCCCTATCGAGCTGCTTGACGTTTGCCAATTCCTGAAGCGCCGCCAATAGCTGGGCGGAACTCGTCATACTTTCTCCTTAATTTGCTGTTTTGGACCTCGATCGGTCGAACTGCGACCACTCGACGACCAGTGTAGCGTCGCGCGCGTCTTCCAACGACACAGTAACCTCCTCACCCCTGCCAAGCCACAACACGACAACGTCATCGTCAATCACTCGGACAATCGTGGCCTTGACCTTCCCCAAGTCCGGCAGCTTGACCCGAACCTCGTGCCCCTCGAATCGGCGCCAATGTTGCGCCCACCTGATCGGGCGCTCTATTCCCGGCGACGACACCTCCAGCACATACCGCGGACCCAGAACGCCGGATTCGTCGAGCCACGCCTCTACCGCGCGGCTCACCACAGCACAGTCATCCGCCGTGACTCCCTCACCTGGTCCGGATCCCGGACGGTCTATCCGAACCTGCAGACTGGTTCGCTTGCCACCGCGCTGCCGCACGTCAACGAGCTCGAAACCGAGGCTCTCGGTTCGGTTGCGAACCTCCGCGATCATGGCCTCAGATGCTGGATCGTCGTGTTTCATCGAAATAAAAAAGCGGGCCGACGACGCCCGCACCGCTTCGAAAAAGCAATATACCGCCCACGCACTGGTCGTTCAAGCCAAAGGCCGACCTAGATATGCGAGCATTCGACCCGCGTCTCCCCCCGACGCTCGATGCGAGAAAAAGCGATCCCCATCGTGGGCGCTGCACCAGCTGCTGGCGCTGACCTCGCGCAGGCCCAGAGCCCTGGCACGGTCGTGTAGCACTTGCCGCAAATCGAGCCTTTCCACCCCCCTATTTTGCTTTCCGGTAATTGCTTCAATCACCTCAGAACCTACTTCATAACATTGACCGCAAATACCTACTCCACAATGCATTATGATGTCAGGACTATCGGCTTGACCTTGCTCGGCCACAGTTTCCACACCGCGCTCCAAGATCCCACACGCTACCCCGCGCCAGCCAGCATGCAGCAGGGCCATCGTGCCACTGGCCGGATGGAGCAGATAAACTGGGATGCAATCGGCAACCGTTACGCCCAGCAGGTTTCCGGGGACCGCCGTTACGTGCCCGTCCAGCCCCTCCTGGATCAACAGACCGTTGACCCTTGTTTCATGCGAACCGATTACCGCACCGTGCCGCTGGACGCTGACAACCACACCGGAGAACGCTCCCGCCATCGAATGCTCTAAGGCTCGCCACCTGGTCATCACTGCTCGCATTTGGTCTGCGCTCGCGAGACCAAGGTCAAACCCCCCGGCGCTGCCGGTGATGCCGGCAACGACTCCGAAACGGCTCATCCACTCTGCCAACTCGTATCGCGGCGCAGCAACCGTCCCATTGGAACACTCGGCGACGGTCCTGACACGAACCTCAGTCACCTCGCTCGCCCTCCCTCTCAATATGAGCACCCAATGACCGAAGCCGAGCATCGATTTGCTCGTAGCCCCTGTCGATCTGTCCAATGTTGTGGATCGTACTGTCGCCCTTGGCTGCGAGCGCCGCCAGCAAGATGGCCATTCCCGCTCTTATGTCCGGGCTCTCGACGGTGCCACCATGAAGCTGCGACGGGCCCGATATGACGACCCGATGAGGATCGCACAGTACCAACCTGGCACCGAGGCCAACCAGCTTGTCCACGAAGAAAAGCCGCGACTCGAACATCTTCTCAAACATCAAGACCATACCCTCACATTGGGTCGCTACGACTACGGCAATGGACATGAGGTCCGCCGGAAAAGCCGGCCAGGGACCGTCTTCTATTTTGGGAACGTGGCCTCCTTGATCAGCTCGGATGCGGCGCTCTTGCTCCGGCTCCACGATCAGCCGGTCGCCTTCCAGCCTTGGACGCACTCCGAGCCGCTCGAACGTGAAGAGAATGCTGTTCAGATCGGAGTGCCGGACACCTTCAATCTCGATTTCCCCATCGGTTACCGCCGCAAGTCCGATGAAGCTACCGATCTCGACGTGATCGGGCCCGACCTCGAGCTGCGCTCCCTTGATGTTCCGTGAGCCATATATGGTTAGGGTGCCGGTCCCCGACCCTTCCACGTCGACACCCATGAGTCTCAAAGCGGCAACAAGGTCCTGTACGTGTGGCTCCGCTGCGGCGTTACGGACGACCGTGACGCCATGTGCCCCCGCGGCAGCGATCACCGCGTTTTCGGTCGCGGTAACGCTCGGTTCGTCGAGGAACACGTCAGTACCCGCGAGTCCGCGAGCCTCCAACTGGAAGTCTGTCCCGATAGTGACCTCGGCTCCCAGTGCCTCCAACGCCAGGAAATGTGTGTCGAGCCGCCGCCGACCAATTACGTCGCCCCCTGGTGGGGGGAGAGTTACGGTTCCGAACCTGGCCAGCATTGGTCCTGCCAGGAGTATCGAAGCCCTCAGACTGCGGCAAAGATCCGGGTCCAAGCGTCTTGGCTCGACGTTTGACGCGTCGACTACGACGGTATTAGACGCGGTCCATTCGCAACGGGCTCCCAGGTAGTCCAGTAGCAGTAATAGTGCGTCCACGTCGCGAATGCGGGGGACGTTTGTGACTTGGCACGGGCCGTCCGCCAACAGAGTGGCCGCCAGGATGGGAAGTGCAGCGTTCTTATTGCCGGCGGGTTTCACTGTTCCCTTGAGCGGGATCCCGCCAGTAACCCTGAATCGCTGTGTCATCGTGCGGCGAACCATAGGGTGCACTACTCAACGGCGCAACCTCAATCGCTTGACACAAGTTTGGGCGCTCAAGATTTTTGCATTGGATGCGCTCACTCACTCGCGCCATCCCAAATAGTCTCCATCCCGATTCGGACTGAACCGAACATGGAATTGCTGATCTGCGTCATCAACGAGGAAGACAAACTCGACGACATCCTTGCCGGTCTAGTGGAATTGGGTGTTACGGGCGCCACCGTCGTCAGCAGCCAAGGGATGGGGCGTCGACTGACTCAAACACCGGTGCTGGCCGGATTACAGGACCTCTTGACCGGGTCGCGAGCACAGAACACGACTATCTTTTCGGTAATAGACTCCGACGACAAACTCGGCGCGGCTATGGACATGATCCAGCGCGTTTGCGGCGATATGGAGGCCGCTGGCAAGGGAATAGTGTTCACGGTGCCTGTGAAACGCGTTGCAGGTTTGGCCCATGAGTTGGACGCGTGAACACTCGAACCTGATCGCTCTCGGTATTCGCGGTGCCGATTCTCACAGCTCGATGGCTCACGCCGCGTTATCTTTGGGACAGATCGAACCCTACGTCCGGCGCAGCGAGACTGACCGAAGGGTCAGTTTGGCCGCAGGGCAATAGGAGGTAGCCATGGTGTGGGCTGAGGCGGTCACTGCAATCTCAACAGCGCTGATAGCGGTGTTTGTTGCGATCGTTGGCATTGGATTCCTATTCGTGTTTGCCGAGTTCCGGAGACTGACGCCCGACTTGAGGCGGCTCGCCGAGACCATCGACCAGGATGGCAGACCGGTGATGCAATCCATGAGATCGCTGGTGGAGGAGGCGGGCAAGGCGGTATCCACCGTCCGACAAGAAGTTGACGGCCTAGCCGATACCTCACGTGGCTTGAGGAGCCGGGTCGAGAACGCCGTCGCGTCCGTGGAGGACCGTCTGGTGGACCTCGATGCACTGCTAGACGTGGTACAGGAAGAGGTAGA
>JARRLJ010000294.1:0-3893 GCA_037387025.1 Gemmatimonadales bacterium | reverse complement strand
TGAAAGTGCAGGAACATTGGTCACTGTTTGGGTTGCAGGTCACGAATTTCAGGTGAGCTCTTGCCTTGACACCGCTCGCTGCGGGGCCTAAAGTGTGCGACACATATCTCCAATAGTGATACGCATTTACGACAATTCGGCTGATGTTGGATCCAATGTATGAGATTGTCCGTTTAGGTCGCGTCTGGACCCTTGGTGTGATCGCTTTGATGGCGCCGCAATCAGGGCATGCACAGAAGGTAGCGGATGTTCAGCTTGCACCCGTCACCGTTTCGATGGTCGTGGGTGAGACGAGAGAATTGCTGGCAACTGCGTACGACGCTCGCGGCGACAATATTTCCACAACGACGTTCGTCTGGACCAGCAGCAATCCAATCATCGTACGGGTCGAGGCAGATCCTGGCGTACCCGGGATTGCCAAGATAACGGGCTTGTCGCAAGGCCTAGCCAGTGTGGAAGCCCGTGCCGGCGGTCTAGCAATGGCGGCGGCGGTTCAGGTCAGTGGTGGTGGCGTGGTTCAGGGCGGTGGTGTGGTAGGAGTGGGGGCGGCCACAGTGCTTCAGATCGAACCGGGATCGGTGTTCCTCCTACCCACCGAGGACGTCGATCTAAAGGCCCGTTTCCTGAAAGACGACGGGTCTCCGGCAGCGCCT
The DNA here is from genome assembly GCA_037387025.1 of Gemmatimonadales bacterium. Taxonomy (GTDB): domain Bacteria; phylum Gemmatimonadota; class Gemmatimonadetes; order Gemmatimonadales; family GWC2-71-9. The sequence goes on along the minus strand of JARRLJ010000294.1, from coordinate 3,240 downwards.
AGTCAGGTGACCTGGCGATCGCTGCGACCGGACGTGGCCACCGTTTCGCCTCAGGGGTCTGTCGTCGGCCTGACGCCGGGCCAGGGAGTCGTGGAGGCTGTTACCTCCAACGGACTCGTCGCTCGCGTGACGGTTCAGGTATCGCAAACACCGTTTCAGTTTGCCCTGGAGTTGGTTGCGGTTTCGCCGGGTCTCTCTGATACGGTGCGTGTTGTGGTTCCGGATCAGAACCATCGCAGGCTCGAGCCGCGAAGGCTGGCGTGGCGGTCCACCGACCCTTCGGTGGCCACTGTCTCCCCACTGGGCGTCGTAACAGGAGTCAGAGCCGGCACCGCTCACATCGTTGTGACTGGGTACGCTCAAGAGAATCGAGTACCAGTCACGGTTCATCGGGCGGTGGAAATCCTCGATCTCGCTCCGAGACCATCGGACGGGCCCGTGGCTGTTCCCTTGGGTGGGGCGATTCCGTTCACAGCTATAGCATTGGCTGCAGACGAGACCCCGGTCCCGGAAGCGCCTCTCACTTGGTCGCTACCCGATACGACTGTCGCGGTGTTCGATGCAGTTTCTCGCAGCCTAAAGGGAAAGTCTCTCGGCGAGACGGAGCTCAAGGTACGCGCCCCAGGTGAAGGGCTGGAAGCAACTTGGCAGGTCACAGTAATAGAAGGTGGGCTCGCGCTCGACCGCGACGCCATGACCCTGAGCCGCGGTGAGCAGCGTCCGATCATAGCGTCTTTCACGGACCAGACCGGGGCGCCAGTGAGTAAGGCATCGGGCGTTACTTGGACTTCCTCGGAGCCAGGCGTAGTGGAGGTTGATGAGGAGGGCTTGCTCTCGGCTACGGGGTTTGGAACAACGCGGGTTCTCGTGAGCACCCCTTGGGGCTCGGTCGATTCAGCAACCGTCTACGTTCAGGGTGATGTGCTGGTCACATACGCCAGTGGTGATAGCAGCGACCTCTACTCGTTTGACCGCGATCGACCCGACCAACTGTACCAGGTAACCGACGAGCCCGGGAGTGAAACAGACGGCCAGTTCTCGCCCGACGGTACCAGAATAGTCTACGCCAACGATCAGAACGGGAGCCTGGACATCGTGCTGGCCAACGCCGATGGTTCCAACCCAATTCGGCTAGTCTCAACAGTTTACGAGGAACACTCTCCTTCCTGGACGCCCGATGGTACGAAGATCGTGTATGAATCTGACTTCGGTGGTACACCGCAAATATGGATCATGAATGCGGACGGGTCCGACCAGCAGCAGCTGACTCACGAGGAGTGGTGGAGCAGCCACCCCGTGGTGTCCCCCAACGGCAGTGCCATTGCGTATGTGGTGGTTGACGATGACGAGACTGACATCTACCTCATGAATCTGGACGGCACCAACCAGCGCAACTTCACCACATCGGAAGCCAACGAGGCATTGCCGGCCTGGGTCGGTGATTCCGCGTTGGCGTACATTTCCGAGGAGCGCCAGAATCGCGTGATAACGCGTACGGTGATCCAGATGAACTTCATGCGCGAGGTGAGGAGGCTGTCGCCTGAAGGTCTGCCCGTTACCGACTTTGCTGTATCGAGAGACGGCGAGACACTTGGCGTGGTTGTGTCGGCAGAGGGTCCCCAAGGGCAGGAGAGCCGCCTGTACCTCATTCCTCTCGTGGGCGACGGGTCACCAGTGGAGGTACCGCGCGCATCGCAGGGCGATCAAATGCTCGCACCGTCATTCCGGCGGTAAGTGATGGGAGGTGGCATTTGCCACCTCCTTTCCGTTTCGTTTCTTTTCGTTCCCAGCAACAAACAGAGTGGACGTCATGCGCGCATTCGTCATGCGGGGACACGGTGATCGTTCCCAGCTCGAGGTCAACGAGGTTCCGGACCCAACCATAATGAACGACGGTGATGTGAGGGTAGGACTCAAAGCCGCTGCACTCAATCATCTGGACCTTTGGACACTCAGAGGATTGCCGGGCCTATCACTTTCATTTCCTCACATTCTAGGCGGTGACGGGGCAGGTGTAGTGGACGAAGTGGGATCCAGTGTCACCCGAGTCAAGCCGGGGGATCGGGTGATGATAAACCCGGGAGTTTCCTGTCATCGGTGCGAGTACTGCAGGGCCGGAGAGCACTCGCTGTGCGATACGTACGGCTTGCTGGGAGAGCATCTTCCTGGCACTCTGGCGGAGTATATAGTGGTGCCCGAGCAGAATCTCGAGTTGATGCCGGAGCTGTCGCCGCCATACGAGGAACTCACGTGGGCCGAGGCGGCGGCGTACTCCCTCGTCACGCTGACCGCGTGGCGCATGCTGGTGACCCGTGCGCGACTCCGGCCTGGAGAGACAGTACTCATTTGGGGGATCGGCGGTGGAGTCTCGCTCAGCGCGCTGAAAATCGCAAAGCTCATGGGTGCCAAGGCCTTTGTTACGTCATCGGGCGATGAAAAGCTGCGGGTTGCAGCGTCCTTAGGCGCTGACGCGACTATCAACCATCAGACGGCGGACGTCGCCAAAGAGATCCGGCGGATGACGAACAAGCGAGGCGTAGATGTGGTCGTCGAAAATGTGGGTGAAGCAACCTGGGAAGAGTCACTCAAGGTGCTCGCCAAGAAAGGACGCCTCGTGACGTGTGGCGCAACCACCGGGGCCTCTGTCGTGAGCGACGTCCGCCGCATGTTCTGGTTCCAATGGACCATCATGGGATCCACGATGGGTAGTGTTTCCGAATACGCCGAGGTCGTCAAGTTGTTGGGTCAGGGGCTGCTGCGGCCGACTCTCGACTCGGTCTTCCAGTTGAGTGATGCAGCCGACGCGTTCGCGCGCCTCGAGAGTGGAGAGCAAATGGGAAAGGTGGCGGTAGAGATTTGAGGTGCGGAACAAGCCCCGGTGAATCCCCACCGGGGCCATCTATCTGAAAAGGGAGTACCGCTTGGGACGGCGCGCCTAGGAACCACGCCTCAGGTATAGCGTCTCCTCGTTCCGTCCGAGGCGCGGTGTATTCTCGGTGTGCCAGATGGTCCCGATCCTTCTTCCCATCCGGTCATATAGCTTGTAGCGCTCACCGTCTTTGACAACACGCGTGACCGGCAGCGGTGTATGAACCCGCGCTGCCCTTGCAGTCAGCGTGTGGTTCTCTCTTGCGTGGAGCATGTTCCAGAGCCTGAGCCCGCTGCCGGTCGATAACATGTGCGTCCTCCGATCTTCCACCGTCCTCACATCATTAGATGCTCCGGGGCTCCGCATGGTTG
>JARRLJ010000293.1:0-3894 GCA_037387025.1 Gemmatimonadales bacterium | reverse complement strand
CGAATCCATTGCCCGCATTGAACCACTTCACGGTTCCTAGGATAGACATCTGTTCACTCCTTATGGTGTTGTCGATGCTCGGTCAGGGCGCGCCCTCACGGTCTTGACTGTCTCCATCACGATCCAGGCCAACGACCCCCCGCAACGGTATTGCCCTGACCCGGTGTCTGAACCACGGCCGGCCAGCTCTATCATTACGGTCAAAAAAGAAGGGGACCTGCGCGTTTGCCAGGTTCCCTTCTTGTATTGGCTGGTAACTCGTCATACGTAAGCGCTGTGTTCAATGACGGTGACCAAAAGTAACCGTATGTTACCCGCCCTGGGAAGTGACGGCTTACTTCAGGCCAATCGTGTATGGGTACAGCAATGACGTTCGGGATGTTAAAGCCAGGACTACATGTTCGAAGCATCGTATCTACGAATCCGCGTTGGTCAGAGACTTGCCGCCGTCGTGGGACCCTTACTTGCTTCGCAGAAGCATAAATTGTATACTCGCTATTGAGTATACAATTTATGCTCTGGGAGGGTATGGTGCCCAAAATCGGTGAGTTCGAGTTGCTGGTGGTGCTGGCCATTCTTCGCCAAGCTGACCAGCCCTACGCCAACCAGGTGCGTCGCGACCTCGTGGACAATGCCAAGCGATCGGTCACGCGCGGCGCGCTCTACCGGACATTAGACCGCTTGAAGGAGAAAGGGTTGGTCGATTGGGAGCTCGAGCCGCGCGGCACGCCCGAGCGCGGCGGACTTCCCATGCGCCGTCTGAGAGTCACCACCAAAGGCCTCGAGACAGTCCACGAGTCGCGGGCCATCTTGCTCGACTTCTTCGAGGGCCTCGATGCGTACTGAGCCGACGACAAAGCACACTCCGCCCTTCCTGCCCCGCGGCCTTCTGATTCGCGCACTCGGCGACACCGAAGACGCAGGCGCGATCGAGGGCGACCTCCTGGAAGAGTTCACGGACCTGGCAGCACGGCGGAGCCTACGCGCGGCCCGCCGCTGGTATTGGCGGGCAGCCGTCTCTCTCGGCCTCAGCTGCGCCGTGAAGCGCGTGTTCGACGCCATCAGACCGCGTCTTGGGCCCGAGCGTGAGGGCCATACTGCGGGGAACACGCTCCGCGCCGACGGTGTGGGTCGGGATCTCCGCTACGCTCTGCGGGCGGTTCGCCGTGAGCCCGGTTTCTTCGCCTTTGGCGCATTGATCATCGGTCTCGGGGTCGGCGCGTGCACGGCGGTATTCAGCGTCATCAACCCGCTGATGCTGCGTGCGCTTCCGTTTCACGAGCCCGAGCGGTTGGTGTGGATTGCCAATAGCGGGAATCCACGCGGTGGGATGTCGGCGGTCACGTCGCGCACGTCGAATCTGCGTGACTTCCGCGAGCTGAATCAGTCGTTCGAGGACATAGCCGGCTACAACGCGTTCTTCGGACAGGGGCGCTACAACCTGATCGGGGGAGGTGAACCCGAGAAGCTCGTTGGAGTTGGTGTCACGCAGCAGTTTCTCGACGTGTTGGGGGTGAGTCCCTTGCACGGCCGTAACTTCGTGGATGAGGAGGCGGTGTGGGGCGGCAGGCCGGCGGTGATACTCACCCATGGGTTCTGGATGCGCCGCTTCGGCGCCGATCCGGCGATCGTCGGAACGCGGATCAACGTCAACGACAATCCCACCGAGGTCGTGGGCGTCCTCCCGCCGTCATTCGATTTCGCCACGATCTTTGCTCCGAGCACGCACGTCGATTTTCTACGGCCGTGGCCCATCGCCGACGAAACCGACCGAACTGGCAATTCACTATCAATGATCGGGCGCCTCAGGCCCGGTGTAACTGTCGCGAGCGCGCAAGCGGAGCTGGATGCGATCGTGGCGGGATTGCAGGAGCGCGAGCCCGACCGGTGGGGACTGGGAGCCAGGGTCAGTGGTCTTCAGGCGAAGATCTCGGGCGCGTACCGCACAGCGATGATCCTGTTGGCCGCCGCGGCCGGTACGGTGATGCTGATCGTGTGCGTGAACCTCTCCAATCTGTTGATGGCGAAGGGTCCCAAGCGACCCAGGGAAATGGCGTTGCGCCGGGCGCTCGGCGCAACGCGTTTCCGTCTCCTACGACAGCTGATCGTGGAGAGTGTAGTGCTAACCTTCGGTGGCGCGCTCGTCGGGGTGGCCGCCGCTTACGGAGCCACTCGGCTCGTGGCCGCAAGCAACAGTGTGAGCATCCCGATGTTACGCACTGTGTCCGTCGACGGCGCGGCTCTGCTCTTCACACTCGGACTGGCGATTGTGTCCGGGATCTTGATGGGGATCGTTCCGGCTCTACAGGCGACGCAGGGAGACGGATCGAGCGTGCTCAACGACTCCAGTCGTGGATCGAGCGAAGGCATTCGGAGCACCCGGTTGCGCGATGGGTTGGTCGTCGCCGAGACGGCGATGGCGTGCCTGCTGCTGGTGTTCGGTGGACTGTTTCTCAGGAGTTTTAGGAATGTGCTGGATGTCGAGATGGGCTTCCAACCGGCGGGGGCGGTGGGATGGACGCTCAGCACTAACCGGCAGTTTCAAACCGACCAGGAAATGACCGTCTTTTACGATCAGGTGATAGCGGCTGTGGAGGCTGTGCCGGGGGTCGAGATGGCCGGATTGATCGACGCATTGCCGCTTGGTCGCAACCGTACGTGGGGGACCATTCGCGCTCTCGGTGAATCCTACGACGACGACGAGCTTCAGAGCACGTTCCCACATCTCGTTGACCATCGCTACCTCCGGGCCATGCAGATTCCGCTGCTGGCCGGTCGTCACTTCACGCCCGACGATACTGAAGACTCGCCGCGAGTCGTGATCCTCAATGAGTCAGCCGCGAAGGGGGTGTTCCGGGGAGGGGACGCGATCGGTCAGACGGTGGACAACGTGGGGCGAGAGTTTGAAGTCGTCGGAGTGGTTGCCGACGTTCGGCACAGGTCGTTGGAGGAGGGGTCGGGGTGGGAGATGTATTTCCCGTATGGCCAGATCTCGGATTTTCAGACGCTGGACATGGTGGTGCGTTCACGCCTGCCGCTGGAAACACTCGTGCCCGGTGTGTCGGCGGCCTTGCGCGCGGTGGATCGCACGATGCCCACCGACGAATTCCAACCGTTAACGGCGATCGTCGACCGTTCCGTCTCGCCGAGGCGGTTCGTCCTACTGCTCCTGAGCGCTTTTGGCGGCACGGCGCTCGTGCTGGCTGCGCTCGGTATATACGGCGTGTTGTCGTATTCGGTGGCGCAGCGGATCCCGGAGATCGGGATTCGGATGGCCCTGGGCGAATCGGGTTCTCAACTGCAGCGTCGTGTCGTTGGCAAGACGTTGGTGCTCGCAGGCACGGGAGTCGCGATCGGAGCGGCCCTGTCGTTCGTTGGCACCCGCTGGATAAGCTCCGTGCTCTACGGAGTGGACCCAACGGATCCGTTCACGTTCGCCGGAATGGCGATCATCCTTCTCACGACCGCAATGTTGGCCGGATACCTGCCCGCACGGCGCGCGTCGCGGATCGATCCGACGACGGCGTTTCGGCAAGTGTGAAGTCGCAACCGGAAAAGCGGTCATGGGGCCGAGCGATAGACCCTCAATGGCACTGGCTCCAGTGTGCGAGATCGGCTGCATTGGCTCGCGCCACAGCATGCTCGGGTGATCCTATCCCTGCGATGGTCCACTTCCAGCCGCTCGATTCCCGAGGGTAGAACGGGAGTGTGTACTGCTCGGACTCCGTGGCCATCACTCGGTACCACAACTGCTGTTGAACATCGTTGTTTGGCAGTCTGACACACTTCTGCTCGCCCGGTAGGACGTTACCGAATACGCGACCGGCACCGCCTGCGCTGATCATGTATCCGGACCTGTTGTGTATCAGCAGGGTGATGAGGTAGGGATCGGTT
>JARRLJ010000292.1:0-3911 GCA_037387025.1 Gemmatimonadales bacterium | reverse complement strand
GACCCAACGACGCTGCCAGCTCGGGACGCAAGACCTTGATGGCGACTTCCCGATCGTGCTTGACGTCGTGCGCCAGGTAAACGATCGCCATTCCTCCCTCACCCAGCTCGCGCTCGACCTCGTAGGTACCCAGCAGCGCATCACGCAGGCGCTCTAACTGATCCTGGTCGTCTTGCTGGTTCTGATCGGTGTGGTCTTGATCGCTCATGACGCTCGATGGATGCGGTATCGGATGTTGGACGCGAACACGAGTGTGATCATGCGATACTTCACGCGGCACGCTGCAGGCTGTCTGAGTCGACTCCCAGACCGGGCCATGGGCGGCTGCCTCCTGAGTTTCCGTGGCCTAGCCATGTAGTATAAGTGGAGCCCACGAAGCCCGCTAGCAACGCGGTTCTGTCTGATCCAGCCCGAAGGTTATGGACCTTGCGGTCTCTACATCAGGTTCGGCCTCCATCGCTCAGCTTGCCAAACTCATGCCGTTCCGACAATCTGTGTGGATCACCTCGTTCTCAAAACCCGATACGGTGTTTGCACCATGAAATCGATCAACCCAAGCACGATTCTCGCGGCCCTCGCGATTGCCCTGCCCTGCCAAGTAGCGGGGCTCCAAGCACAAACAAACACAGATGCGAACACGGTCATCGAACCGGCGCTGTTCGATGGCATGGAATACCGCATGGTGGGACCCTCTCGCGGCGGGCGAGTCACGGCCGTCGCCGGACATGCCGAGCAACCGGGCACGTTCTATATGGGGGCCACGGGTGGAGGCGTGTGGAAGACCACAGACTACGGACAGAGCTGGGGACCCATTTCGGACGGATACTTTGCCACCGGGTCCATCGGCTCCATCCGTGTCGCCGACTCCGACCCCAACATCGTCTACGTGGGAACGGGGTCCGACGGCATCCGCAGTAACGTGATAATTGGCCGTGGAGTGTACAAATCGACCGACGCGGGAGAAACATGGTCCTTCATCGGTCTCAGAGACGTCGGCCAAATCGGTGCGGTCTTGATCCATCCCACCAATCCAGATCTCGTATACATAGCTGCGATCGGTGACCCCTTCCGACCGACTCCGGACCGTGGTGTCTACCGCACGGCCGACGGCGGCGCCAACTGGGAAAAGGTGATGTTCGTGTCGGACAGCACGGGCGCTGTTGATTTGGAATTCGCCCCTGACGACCCCGCGACCATCTACGCCTCGATGTGGCGCGGCGAGCGTAAGCCGTGGACCATCATCAGCGGCGGGCTCGAGGGTGGTGTCTACAAATCGACCGACGGGGGTGACAGCTGGAGCCAGCTCACGCACAACCTCCCCTCGGGGTTACGCGGCAAGAGCGATCTGGCCGTATCACCGGCAGACCCGAATCGCCTTTATGTGTTGTTCGAAGCGCCGCTGGGTGAGGGTGGCCTGTACCGGTCCGACGACCGTGGTGCGACGTTCGAGTTGATGTCGACCTATGAAGGATTGGTCAGGCGTCCGTTCTACTACCTGAACGTCGATGCCGATCCCACCAATGCAGACGTGGTATACGTGAACGCCGAAGGGTTCTTCAGATCCGAGGACGGAGGCGAGAACTGGCAGCGACGCGGCACTCCGCACGGAGACAACCACGACATGTGGATCAACCCGAACGATCCCGCTGTCTTCATTCAGTCCAACGACGGTGGCGCAAACGTGACCCGGGACGGGGGCGAGACGTGGTCGACCCAGAACAACCAGCCAACGGCCGAACTGTACAGTGTGGACATCGACGATCAGTTCCCCTACTGGCTCTATTCAGGACAACAGGACAACACGACCATAGCCGTACCCAGCCTGCCGCCCTACGGCGCGCCAGGCGGACCCACAGCCTACTGGACGGAGACGGGAGGGTGCGAGACGGGACCGGCAGTACCCAAACCTGGTGACCCCAACATCGTATACGCCAACTGTAAGGGCCGCTTCGGACGCTACAGCAAGCTGACCGGACAGGAAAAGCAGTACTACGTGGGTGCGGCAAATCTCTACGGACACAATCCGCGCGACCTCGAGTACCGGTTCCAGCGCGTATCCCCGATAGAAGTCTCGCCCAACGATCCCAGCATCGTGTATCACGGGTCTCAGTATCTGCACAAGACAACGGATGAGGGAGTTACCTGGGAGACCATATCACCCGACCTGACGGCGTTCGAGCCCGACAAGCAGGTGCGCCCCGGCGAGCCGATAACTCAGGACGTGACCGGTGAGGAGTACTACAGCACTCTGTACGCGATCGAGGAATCGCCACTCGAGCCCGGCCTCATCTGGACCGGCTCGAACGACGGGCCGATTCACGTCACGCGCGATGGTGGCGCGACCTGGATCAACGTAACGCCCGCGGACCTGCCTCCTGGTGGACGCGTCCAGACAATAGAGCCTTCGCCGCACAACCCGGCCAAGGCGTACGTGGCGGTGTACCGTTACCTCTTGGGCGATTGGCAGCCGTACATCTACCGCACGACTGACTACGGAGCTAGCTGGACACGGCTCACGACGGGTAACAACGGGATTCCGGACGATTCCCCGACCCGTGCAATTCGCGAGGATCCCGACCGCGAGGGGTTGCTCTACGCCGGAACCGAATTCGGAATGTTCATCTCTTTTGACGACGGAGCACACTGGCAGAGCTTCCAACTCAACTTGCCTGTTACGCCGGTGACCGACATCAAGGTGTACCGCAAGGATCTGGTTCTCTCCACCATGGGTCGCTCGTTCTGGATCGTGGACGATCTGAGCCCGTTGCACCAGCTGAACGACGCGATCGCGTCGTCCGACGCTCACCTGTTTGCGCCGCGGGACGCCTACCGCATGCGGTATTCCTCTCGGGGAGGCTCGGCTGCGGATCCGCAGTATGCGTCCGCCGGTGCGACGGTCTACTACTACCTCTCAGATAGCGCATCGGATGATGTGAGTCTTGAAATCCTCGACGGCGCAGGCAACGTCGTGCGCGAGTTCGAGGGCCGTCCGCCGCGCGGGCAAGCCGCAGCGGGCCAGCAAGCGGGAATGCCCGGTGCCGGCGGTTTTGGATTCTCGGGATCGTCCTCAACTCTCGTTGCGGCCGCAGGCATGCATCAGTTCACCTGGGACCTGCGGTACGCCGGCTCCATCAATCCCTCCAACGGCCGCGCCGGCGGTGGCGGTCCAATGGTGCCGCCCGGTAGCTACCAGGCGAGGCTCGCGGTGGGGGACGACTGGAGCAAGACCGAGTCCTTCGAGGTACTGATCGATCCGCGAGTCGCTGCGGACGGGGTCACGCAAGCAGATCTGGAGGAGCAAGCCGAGCTTGGCCTGCTAGTGCGAGACGCGATCAGTGAATCCCGTGCAGCTGTCAGCCGGCTCACGGCTGCGCGTGAATCTCTGGAAGGAAAGTCCGACGCAGCGTCCCGCAGTCTCGATGACAAACTCGCAGACATCCAGAAGCGTCTCATGACCGGTCCGGTTCGCTATGACATGCCGATGGTAGCCGACCAACTGCAGTATCTGAACGGCATGATCAACCGGGCCGACCAGAAGCTCGGCCGCGATGCGTTTGAACGATACGAAGAGCTAAAGGCGGCATTGGATGCGATCGTCCACGACCTGGACTCGGTACTGCGTGATATGGAGACGGGCGTAAGCGGGCGGTAGGAGGCGGGCAAAAACAGGCGGTAAGGGGCGGTACTAACGCACTGCGGTTGTTTCCCCTCTCGCCTTCCCGTCTCTTCTACATTTGTGCGGCGGGCTTCCCGTGCACGTCAGTGCGGCGGTCCCGGTCGGCTGGATAGTGACGGTTCCGCGCACTGCAGTGCGCGGAGGGAGTCCGCCGCACAAGTGTGGCCCATTACCGTCCGCTCAATTCCCCAGTGAAGATGTAGTCGTTGTTCTTCTGCGCGATGTGACAGTTCTG
>JARRLJ010000291.1:0-3920 GCA_037387025.1 Gemmatimonadales bacterium | reverse complement strand
GCTCCAACATCTTGGGCTGAACACCATCGGCGGCCTCATCCCGAACAGCCTCGGCAGCCGCGATCTCCTTCTCGACCTCGCCCGTGGCGTGCTCGCGAAGGAAGAGGCTGAGTGGATTAGGTCAGCCGACAACGTGCAGGAAGCCGACAAGAGGGTGGCTGAAGCCGAGGAGGAAGTGAACCGGGTGGTAGAGGAGCAGGCTCCGGCGAGGGCGGAACTGACTGCCAAAACTGCCGAGTTCGAGAAGGAGATCGCGGCTGCCGAGGCTGTTCGGGATGAGGCCGCCGATGGTGTTCAGCCCAAGATGTTGGAGCTGTATCAAAGAATACTCCGGGGCAGGGCGCCACAGGCTCTCTATCCTCTGCGAGGTGGCGCGTGTGGACACTGCTTCACGGCAGTGCCGATGCACCGCCGCCAACAGATAGAGAACGACCAGGCGGTCGAGGCTTGCGAAGCCTGTGGAGTGCTGGTGTACAAAGCAGCTTCGGAATGACCCTAGCACGCTGGAAAGTGGTGCCTTCGCCCGACCCCGCCGAAGTGCAACTGCTTGTCACTACCTTGAAGCTACCGAAGACCCTGGCCGAACTGCTGGTCCAGCGGGGTTACTCAGTACCCGACCAAGCCAAGCAGTTTCTCCGTCCATCACTCGAGGGCCTGACCGATCCCTTCCTGCTGAAGGACATGGACGTTGCCGTGCGGATTGTGGCAGACGCCGTTAAATCTGGCCGTACGATCCTGGTGCATGGGGACTACGACGTAGACGGACAATGCTCCGCAGCACTCCTCACGCGCATTCTCACGCTCGCCGGTGCACACGTAATCCCGTTCGTTCCGCATAGGATGAAAGACGGGTACGACTTCGGTGCGGCCGGACTCGAGATGGCGCGCAAGCACGGTGCCGACGTGGTGGTGACCTGCGACTGCGGCGTTTCGGCGCTCGAGACGGTGCAGCAGGCTCGGGATGAAGGGCTGCAGGTCGTGGTCACCGATCACCATCTCCCGGGTGTGCTGCCTCCGGCGAATGCGGTAGTAAACCCGCGGCGCGAAGACTGCCAGTCGGCCAGCAAGGAGCTGTGCGGCGCCGGAGTGGCTTTCAAACTGGCGCAGGCGTTGGGGAGTGAGTTGGACATACCGGAGAATGCTCCGCTGCACATGTTGGACCTGGTCGCGTTGGCGACAGTGGCCGACATCGTTCCCTTGGTTGGCGAGAACCGTACGCTGGTGCGATATGGGTTGAAGATGTTGGAGCAATCGCGCTGGGCCGGTCTTAGAGCTCTAGTAGATGTGACCAGGCTTTCCGGAAAGCAGATCCGAGCGGGCCAGGTGGGGTATGTGCTGGCGCCACGACTCAATGCGGTCGGCCGGATCGGCGATGCGATGGACGGTCTCAACCTACTACTGTGTGATGACGAACGCCGTGCTTACGACCTGGCCCGTTCCCTCGACACCATAAACGCACGACGGCAGGAGATCGATGAGCGCCTGCTCGATGAGGCGGTTGAAGAAATCGAAACCCACATCGACCTGAACAGCGATTACGGACTCGTGTTGGCGAGAGATGGATGGCACCCGGGAGTGATAGGCATAGTGGCATCTCGTATAGTAGAGCGGTATCACCGGCCCACGATCATGATCGGACTTGAGGGAGATGAAGGGAGAGGGTCAGGGCGCTCTATCCCAGGGTTCGATCTGCACGACGCCATAGGCCGCTGCGCCGAACACCTGGTGCGATGGGGTGGGCACAAAGCCGCGGCCGGTCTGACGCTGAAACGCCAACAATTGCAGTCATTCCGTACGGCATTCAACGAAGTCGCGTCGACAGAACTGAATGCCGAAGATCTAGTGCCCACGCAGCGCGTTGACATCGTTGGCTCTATAGAAGCACTCGACGACGATCTCGAACGTCTCATGCGCCATCTGGAGCCCTGCGGACCTGGCAACCCGGCGCCGGTCCTTGGGGTCGAGAGAGCCCAGGTCAGATCACCATCGACCGTTGGCTCCAATCACCTCAAGTTCACCCTAGATGATGGAACCGGCACACTGCAGGCTATCGGCTTCGGTTGGGCGGACCGGATCGATCGCGAGTGGCTCAGCAAGCCGGTGGCCGTTGCCTTCAAGCTGGACCGTAACGAATGGCGTGGCAGCAGCACGTTACAAGCGCGCATCGTGCAACTAGCACCGACCGAGCCTTGAGAATCACCGCGGGAGAGTTCAAGGGTCGACGCATCAAGCCACCGGGCGACAGAAGAGTCCGGGCCACCACCGAGAAGGTGCGGGAAGCCTGGTTCAACATCCTCGGCCCGCGTTTGCGAGGCGCGCGCGTTCTCGACCTCTTTGCTGGATCGGGGGCGTTGGGATTGGAGGGTATGTCGCGAGGAGCAGCCAGTGCGGACTTCGTCGAAGTGTCGCACAAATCGGCGAGTACAATTCGAGCCAACGCCGCAGCACTGGGTATTGACGCCAAGATCCGAGTCTATCGCGGCGATGCGTTGCGATTTGCCGGTCGCCTGGAGGAAGCATCATACGACCTGGCGCTGGCGGACCCGCCGTACACAACGGATCTTGCGTTGAAACTGCTCGAGATCTTTCGCTTGTGCCCGTTTGCCAGAGTATTGAGTGTCGAGCACAGAGCAAGCCTGGATTGTCCCGGCGACGAAACGCGGCGGTACGGAGACGTTGCCCTAACTTTTTCATATGGCCCATGGCACGAATAGCGATATATCCCGGTTCTTTCGACCCCGTGACGCGGGGTCATGAAGACATCATTCGCCGCAGCAAGGTGTTTGCTGACCGGATCATTGTTGCGGTTGCAGTCAATCTTTCCAAGGCGCCGCTGTTCACTCTGGATGAACGCCTCGAACTCCTCCGTGAGGTGCTCGGTGACATCGAAGGTGTAGAGATCCGCTCATTCGACGGATTGCTCGCCGACTTCGCCCGCGAGGTTGATGCCTCACTGGTGATCAGGGGTCTGCGAGCCGTGAGTGATTTCGAGTACGAGTTTCAAATGGCCCTCATGAATCGGAGACTCCACGCGGAACTCGAGACCGTGTTTCTCACACCGGCGGTCAATCTGACCTTTCTGCGCTCGAGCTTGGTTCGCGAGGTCGCCAGTTTGGGAGGGGATGTGAGTGAGTTCGTCCATCCCACCGTTGACCGGGCCCTGAGCGGAAAATTCGGCCGGTGAGCTTCCGGGAGGAGATCAGGCGGCGAGCAGCCGAAGCCGGTTCTACCGTGGTGCTTGCCGAGGGGTGGGATGAACGAGTCCAGGAAGCGGCTCGGACTATTGAGAGCAGGGGCATGGCCAGCGTCCTGTTGCTGGGTCGTTCGGTCAACGGAGACAACCGGGTCGACCAGGTAGCAGAGTTGTTGGCCGCCCGGAAGCCTGACAAGGAGCGTGATGCCGATCGAGCGATCGAGCTGGCCCGGGACCCGATCTGGTTCGCCGCGGGTCTTGTGGCCCTGGGGGAGGTCGCCGCAGGGGTGGCAGGAGCGACGTGTCCCACCGGCGAGGTAATACGGGCCGCAATGTGGGCCATAGGAGCGGCCGACGACGTTCGCACTGTGAGCAGTGCCTTCTACATGTTCTGCCCGTACTGTCCCAGTTGGCCCAAACGGCAATCGGGTGGGCCGGAACCGCACGACGTGGTGCTAACGTTTACGGACTCTGCGGTGGTGCCGGATCCGACCGCCGATCAGCTGGCCGAGATTGCGTTGGCGGCCGTCCGGGACCGCCAGCTCATTGTCGGAGACGAGCCGCGCGTCGCGTTTCTCTCCTACAGCACTAAGGGGAGTGCAGCCGGCCCGGGCGTCGACAAAGTGCGGTTGGCGGCGGAGCGATTTCGCCAGCTGGCGCCGGAAATCCCGTGTGATGGCGAACTGCAGGGTGATGCCGCCATCGTTCCCGAAGTGGCGCTCCGGAA
>JARRLJ010000290.1:0-3927 GCA_037387025.1 Gemmatimonadales bacterium | reverse complement strand
CGCTCGGTGATCTCAAGCGCAACCCCCAGTACCGCCGGCTGGTCTCTTCCTGACACCTTGAACGGAATCTTGATGGTCTGAAGAACCCGCTTCTTACCCAGTGAATCAACAAAGGTCTCTTGTGGAATGAACTTAGGTACACCCTGCTGGATCACATCCCGATCGTCCTTGAGCATGTGTTCCAACTCGGCTTCGTCCTTGTGGTGCTCAGCGTGGCGTGTCCCCGTGAGTCTGTCGACTGTGGTACCATAGGCCTCGGCCACGGCCTTGTTGGCCAGGAGGAAACGGCCGTTCCAGTCCTTGACGAAGACCATGTGCGGTACCAGGTCGATGATCTGCCTCAGCCGAGCTTCGCTCAACTTCAATGCCTCTTCAACCGTGTCGCGCTCCGACTCGAGACCCTGCAGTTCCGCGACTCGCTTTCGGAGCACGCCCAGCTCTCCTATCAGCTCAGCCTTTGTTTTGCGCTCATCTTTCATGCTGCACCTCCAGGACACGCGGCTTGTTTGGCCAACTGGAGAAGGCAGTAAGCGAAGCGGCGGCTCCTGTCTACCGAGTAGCTCTGGAGTCGCCGCGTCTCTTGTGTTCTGGTCATGGACGAACCACCTGTGGCCATGAGTGGAATTTATGGCCACGGGACTCGACCGCTAGGGAGTCAATCAATTTTGTGACGGTGCGGCTTGGGTGGCACGCTTTCCCAAACGGCCCAGATGCGTGTTGCCGAACCCGTCCTGATACTTGAGGCCGAAGCCCAGAGCTCGATCTAGCCCCAGATGTGCGGTCCAAATGAGACCGATTGCCACAAGTATTGACCGTTCACCAATGATCCCCAACACACCTAACGCTATGGGAGCTGCGTAGCTGTGCACGAGATTGTAGGAGTAGGCCCCAATGCGCGCCCCGGCGAGGTATCCCAGGAAGGAGAGATCCGGTGCCAGGAACAGACCTATGAAGAGAATCCATGAATGGCCTAGCCATGCGTATAGAATGATGCTGAGGAAGAGGAAAGCCAGGTTCTCGAGGCGCAGCCAGATCCGGACAGCCCCGGTTACCGCGTTCATGATTCACTCCTTAGTTGAAAGGCTTCACGGTCCGTAATCTCACTCGGCGTTGCATCTCGTGCACCCGCAAACAGACTCGGCGCAGAGGCGGCAGTCGAAGTGGCCTCGCGGGTTCGGGACCTTGGGCTTATCTTGACCATACTGCTGGTGCCGCTGCGCGAGCCCAGCGCTACCGTCCGAATGAGGTAACCTGCCCGGACGATGGATCATACGACAGCGATCGCTTCAGGGTCCCGAGAGGATAGCTAGGCTTAGATCCATTGCCAAGACGGTGTACCAACGAACGGCCCGAAGTATCTGAACCCGAGGATCTCGTAGCCCAAGTTCTCTCTGCAATTGATTCCTTAGAATGTGTAGTCACGCAATGAGCGAGCAACAGCCAATCGGAGTGTTACAAGTACTTAGCAGCGGTGCAGGCTTCGGCAGGCGCCGTGAGGACGCTTACCTCCCGGGACGCAATGACGTCTACGTAAATCGGCAACTGATTGAGAAGTACGGTCTACGCACGGGAGACGACATTGTAGGTACGCTGGGGAAGCCTGGCAAGCGGGGCAAGAGCCCGCGAGTGACTAAACTCGAGGCGGTCAACGGGAAGCCGCCCGAGGAAATGATTGGTAGAAACCAGTTCACGCGACTCCGAGCAGTCCATCCGGATGAGCAGCTAGTGCTGGAATGTGGGCTCAGCAGAGGCGGAAAGGTGGACTACACAAATCGCATCATAGACCTGTTTTGCCCGTTCGGAAAAGGCCAGCGGTCGCTCATCGTTGCTCCCGCCAAAGCGGGGAAGACTATGGTGCTGCAATCGATCGCCGCCGGAATAGTGAAGAACTACCCGGATTGCACCCTCTTCATCTTGTTGGTCGACGAGCGTCCGGAAGAGGTCACGGAAATGGAAGTGTGTGAGTTGGGTGAGGTGGTATCCTCTAGCTTCGACCACGCAGCGGAGAGGCACGTGGGTGTGGCTGAAATGACCCTTGAGCGTGCCCGCCGAAAAGTCGAACTCGGCGAGGACGTAGTAATCATTCTGGACTCGATAACCAGGCTCGCCCGCGCGTACAACACGGTGGAGGAGGGAAGCGGTAGGACTCTCACCGGCGGAATCGATGCCACGTCGCTAGAGAAGCCGAAACGTTTCCTCGGCAGTGCGCGCAAGATTGATGAAAGCCAGGGCGGAGGATCCCTCACCATTGTGGGCACCGCCTTGGTGGACACCGGTTCTCGTATGGACCAGGTAATCTTCGAAGAATTCAAAGGAACAGGGAACAGCGAGCTCGTTCTGAGCCGGGAACTGGCCGATCGCCGGATCTTCCCCGCGATCGACCTGCCGGCCAGTGCTACTCGCCGCGAAGAATTGCTCCTGAGTGAGGAGGACCTGGCTGCAGCCAGCGGCATTCGTCGGACCTTGGCTGGTCTGCCGCCGATCCAGGCAATTCCGACCCTGCTATCGTACCTGGAAGAGATGGAGCAGGGAAACAGGAGGCCATTTTCCGGCCAATCGTGAGGCCCGATCAGCGAGATTGGTTGTCCACATTCGGGCCTGCCGCGCCAACGGTCACCGAATCGCGACCGCTATCGGAAAACAGCCGAGAGCAATCGACCGCAGTTACGTCAGCCAACTGAAGATCCCCGGATCCCCCGCCTGCAAAATGGGTAAGACTCAGGCCTCGTTCTGCAGTGTAAATCATTGCCAAACATGGAGTTATCGGTTTTGACGCGGGGCTGTTAGCGGGTCTGTAGCGCCGGACCGTGAGGTTCGACGGCCGACACTCTGCGAAAGTTACAAAAACGATGGATATCAACCGGTTACCTGGTGCCGGAATCGGCATGTGTCTTGCTTATCCACAATTGTGATGTGGAAATCTCTCGCGAAGGGCCAACTTAGGTGTATCTTAGCCCTAGTAGGACACTTGCGTGTAGGTCGCGCGCTACGAAGTAGCAGTCGCAGGGAACCAAGATGAGCGAGCATCAAGCGGTCGGGCCGTCGAATATGGGGCCGAATTCCAATGGGCCGGAGTTGGAGGCTGAACAGTCTGGCAGACGGGAAGTGCCCGAAGGACAGAAGATGCCCGCACCGGACCTCAGCCACGCTGTGGATCGCGTCGAGCGGCATGAATTGGAGCGCCGGCTAGAGCGGCTCTCGCTCGAGATGGACCGGATGCGCAAGGCTCTCGGGTCGCTGACGCGATTCAGAACCGTTATCGATCGCGCCGGCGAGGCGATCTTCATCACCGACCCGGTATCCGGCCGGTTCGTCGACGCGAACGAGACAGCGCTCAAATGGTTGGGCCTTCCACGCGACCGCCTGCTCTCACTATCGGTTTCGGACCTGGACGTTCAGTTCCCGCTGCAGTATGAGGCTGGTGACGTCGACCATGTGACAGACACGCGTGGCGCAGAACGTCCCCAGATTTTCGGCGAGGGCATTCACCGACGCCGTGATGGAACGTCGTTCCCCGTGGAGGTGGCGATAGCGCGGCGACGGTTCGCGAACCGCGATTTGGTGTTGGTGGTTGCCAGGGAGAGTACGGCCCGCAGGGAAGCGGAGCAGGAATTACGGGAGAGCGAAGAGCGTTACGGCACTCTATTCGAGCTCACCCGGGATGCCATCTATCTAACAAGTCGTGATGGTACCGTTGTGGAGGTCAATGCGGCTGCAATCGAAGTCTTTGGATACTCTCGACAAGAATTCCTGGGTCTCGAGGCCCGCAGGCTCTACTGTGAGAGAAGTGACATACGCGCGTTCCAAGAGGGAGTGGAAGAGAACGGTTTTGTTCGCGAACTGCCCGTCACGTTGTGTCGGAAGGACGGGTTCACCTTTCCGAGTCTTCTCACGGCCACCTTGCGCCACACCGGAGATGGTGTCATC
>JARRLJ010000289.1:0-3932 GCA_037387025.1 Gemmatimonadales bacterium | reverse complement strand
CCTGTTTTATGGATCCAAAAGAGTGTAAGTCATTGAATTGAAATGTTTATATAAGACGTGTGTTGAGTCTGGAAGGCAGGGGCACGTGCTCAAATCCAGCTGTCCCAACCATCACGCAGTTCTGCGACTTGAGTTACACTTTCGCGAGGTAAACCTACGATAGGTTTTGAGGCACTGTGATGCCCCTCTCGGAGATCGTCCTGGTTCTCGCCGGGCTGTTGACCCTGGCAATCATTTCTGCCGGGGCTTTTCGCAAGGTGCCTATCCCTTACACTGTGCTACTGGTGATCATCGGCATGCTGTTCGCCGAAGGCGAGCACGTCTGGCCCGCGCTCGAGCCGTTGAGGGAGTTCCGTCTCAGCCCCGACCTGGTCTTCTTCATCCTCCTCCCGGCATTGATCTTCGAGTCCGGCTTCAACCTGCCGGCCCGCCAGTTGCTCAAAGATCTGGCACCGGTCCTTGTCCTGGCCGTGCCGGCGCTCGTCATCTCCACGTTGGTGGTGGGCGTCGGACTTTCATTCCTCGGTATGCAGCTCATCATCGCAATGCTGTTCGGGGCGTTGATCTCGGCCACCGACCCGGTGGCGGTCATCGCGTTGTTCAAGGAGCTGGGCGCTCCTGAGCGATTGACCGTGCTCGTGGAGGGGGAATCCCTGCTCAACGATGCGACCGCCATTGTCGTGTTCGGTATCCTGCTCGCCATCGCAGTCGGCGGCGAGAGCTTGAACTGGTCGAGCGCCGAAGGCATCGTCATCGAGTTTCTGTGGGTATTCGTGGGCGGCGCGTTGGTCGGGGCAGTAATCGGTTTGATCGCCAGCGAACTGCTCTATCACCTGCGAGTGCCAGTGAGCGCCGTCTTGACCATGTCGCTGGTAGTCGCCTACGGCAGTTTCATCCTGGCCGAGCATATCCTACACGTCTCCGGTGTCATGGCGGGTGCAACATCGGCTATCGCACTCTCCGGTTTCGGAATGACTCGCCTGCGACACGAAGCCTCCGATGCCGCGATGGAATTCTGGGAGGTGATCGCGCTCATCTGCAACTCGCTGCTGTTCCTGCTGATAGGTCTGTCGGTCGACATTGGCGCCCTGGTATCGGCGCTGGTTCCCGCGATAATCACCTTGCTGTTGCTACTTGCGGCGCGCGCCGCCGCCGTCTACACTCTGATTCCGCTGACGACACGGTTATTTGCGTTGCCCCGGGTCAGCATGAGCGAACGTCTTATCATGTGGTGGGGCGGACTGAAGGGTGGACTCGCCATCGCAATCGTGCTGTCCATCCCCGAGCAACTGCCGGGGCGCGACGTGCTGGTGAATATCACGCTCGCGGTCGTGCTGATTACCTTGCTGGTGAATGCTCCCACTATTCGCCCGTTGATGTCCTGGCTTGGCCTGGATCGACTGACCGAGGAGGAGAAGTTGGAGCTCCGCCATGCGCTCGTGAGTGCTCGCGAGGAGGCCGAGCACATACTCGAACGGTGCCACAAGCCCGAGATAATCTCGACTGAGACCCACGGCGAGGTGAGCAGTCGCACCAGCGATACCTTCAAGCCACCGGAAACCGGGATTAGCGACTCGCGGTATGAGCAGGACCGCTATGTAGCCGAGCTTCTCGCGGCACGCTGGGAGATGGACGAGTACAAGTCTCTGTACGAGCAGGGGATGATCCCCCAGCACGTGTATCTGGACATACGTAACGAGTTACACAACAAGCACGATCTGGACGCGCAGACGTCGGCAGAGGTTAGGCCGAGCATCGTGCTTCGGTTCGAGTCGGCCCTGATCAAGCTTCTGCGTGAGAAGAACTGGTCCGCCCCACTGCTGTCGCTCTACCAGAGTATGCGGCTTGCCGAGCATCTGCGGCGCGACATCGCAGGGATCCTCGTGTGCTCGACGGTGATCGAGAATCTGGCTGCGCGACATGATCTAAACGAGGAGACACGGAAGGAAGTCACGGGCATCTACGAGGAGGCGCTCGCAAACCACGTCGCAAATCTGCGCGAGATCCAGAGGGAGTATCCAGACTTCTACCAACGCTTCGAGTCGCGCTTCTCCACACAGGTATCCCTCACCGGCGCCATACGGCACGTGCGTGGTGCCTTCCACGACGGTGAACTTAGCAGCAAGGCCTACAATGTGATCGAACGACGGGTGAAGCGTGCTCTCGCTGAAATGGCCCCACTGTCGAAGCGTATCCCGGCGATCAGCCCCGAGCAGCTCCGTGACACGGTACCGCTGTTTTCGGACCTGCCCGAATCCTCATTAATGCGGCTCACCCAGGGCAGCCAGCGTGCCACCTACCTGGCGGGGGACACCATCATCGAGTACGGGAAGAAGGGCGACGCGTTCTACGTTATCACGCAGGGCGAAGTAGACGTGTTCCGTCGGGTGTCGGGCCAGGAAAAGCAGATCGGCTCGCTCGGCGCCGGTGACTTCATCGGCGAAACCTCGCTGCTCTACTCCGGCGGCGCCAAGGCTCACACACGCGGCGCGACCATGCGGGCGCGCTCCTTCGTCAACGTTCTACGGCTTCCAAATCGCGAGATCAGGGCACTCATGAAAAAGCATCCGCAGCTCCGAGGTAAGATGCTGGAGGAACACCACCGGCGGACGGATTTCGTCCACGGCGTGCGCACGCGTGCTTCGGAACCAGGCGACGAGGAGAAGGGATCAGCGGACTAGCGGGGCAGAAGATGCGCCACGCAGGAAGCATTCCGGTCTTTGACTGTTAGACACGTTCGACGACATACCCCCCCTGTAACAGCAGCAACTCGCCTTCTTTCAGCGGTGTCCATGATTCATCGGATAATGGAACACTGGCCAGTAGGACAAGATCCTGGGAATCATACCGGGTTGAAATGTTGAGACCCGCAACGTCAACGGGCGTGGGTTCGTCTTCACAACTACGACAAAGGAAGTGCAGGCCCGGTGGTCGAGTGCCTTCCGAATGTTTGCGTTTGTGACCATGGGCAATGATCACTTCGCTGTCACAATAGATGAAGTTAGCTGGACCCAGTTCCCGGATCTGGCTGGCGAACTCTGCCACGACTGCCAAACGCTCGTCCAGCGGCGGCGATGACCGGTTATCTATCCAGATGGCGGCCAATCGTTCCAGCAATACGCAAAAGGCGTACTCCGAATCCGTTTCACCCATTGGTTGGTAATGCCGTGTCGATAAACCCAGGGTCTCGAAAATGCCAGGCAGCATGCCATTGTGAGCAAACACGTGTACTCGTCCCGCCAATTCGCGGGCGAAAGGTTGGGTGTTTTTCAGTGACAAGCTGCCCATGGTTGCCTTGCGTATATGAGAGATCACCAGAGTGCTGCCAAACTGGCCGCGCACAAAATTCATATGGGCACTCCTCGATGCGGGCCGCGGTTCCCGGATCAGCAGGGCGTCGCCATCATCATAGTAGGCGATTCCCCAACCGTCCTGGTGTCCGCCAGTCTGACCACCATGTTTAGCGAACTCTTCCAGTGACAGGTTGACCGATGCCGGCAGGCGGCTTGCCATTGCAAACAGCTCGCACATTGGTTGTGCCTCCTAGGATGACAAACTCAGTTCACTTCATTTGTGTCTTCGCCAAGCACCGCAGCCGCTCCCGTGACGACATCCACAAGTTCGGTGGTTATCTCCTGTTGGCGCAAACTGCGTTCCTGGTCTGTTAGCTTTCCCACTTTGTCGTCAATGCCGTCCGCGGCCGACTCCATGACGCGCAAGCGAACGGCGTTTTCGGTCACCATGGATTCCATGATGGCGCGGCAGATTTCAGCAAAGAGATACTCCCTGGCCAGTTGTTCCACGAGAGCCGCCGGCGGCAAGTGATGCAAAGGACTCGGTTGGTGATCCGGCGTCTCCAGCAAGGATGGGTCCAGCGGTAGAATTCGCCTCGTTTCGATCTTGTAGGATCCCGTGCCGGTGTAACGCCCGAA
>JARRLJ010000288.1:0-5724 GCA_037387025.1 Gemmatimonadales bacterium | reverse complement strand
GAACAAGGGCGGTAAGGGGCGGTCGGGGACGGAAAAGGGACGGTTGCTGGCGATCCCTCACCTATATGACGGACGTGTGACACCCAGGTTGTACCATAGCATGGGTTGACTTCCCTTGTCGACGTCAAAACAGGATGAATGAACCACGAAACGAATCAGCCTCTGCTCATTGTTGATTGCCTCGTTGGCCGTTGCGTGCCATGACGCTACCAACCCCACAGGTCCTACCGAGCCCCAGTTCGCGAAGGGCGGGAAGGCATCAGATCCGGACCCCAAGTTGGAGGAATTCTGGGTCTACAGTACCGACGGCTGTGATCAGATGATTCACATTGTCGTGTCCGGAACATTTCTCAGCATTGGAAAGGACATCATTCACGATCACTTCTTTAACGGCGTTCGAGACCTGGAAACGCACTTTGAATTCGGTTTTGGAGGCCCGATAACTCCACCGACGGAATTCAACGCAGATGGGACGATTGGCCACGCGGATGTTTGCTTCGACGGAATAAGGTCGGTTGACCGGGATGCGGATGGGAACCGGACATTCACCTCCAGGTTCGTTGATTACCCCGCTACGTCGGTTGACGGGACCGGAGCCGATCCCTTTGCCATTAGCCCCGGCGTCATTCTGAGTCAGACCAAGGGCTCCACCTCCTTTAGGACCTTCAGGCCAAGGGGTGTAGTGGCGAACAGAGACACCTTATCGAGGAACGAGCCGGAAGTCACAAGTTCCTGGCATCAGACAGATTTTCAAGACGTATCGTCCTACGCTGTGTACCAAGGAGCACCAGCAAGCGGAGACCTCTTCTACAACGGGCTCTCCATGGGCGACGCGAGTTGCAGCGTCGCGACGTCGCAAGTTGGCAGGGGAAAGAACAAGACCACGGTGACCACTACGACCGTCTCTGCAAATGTAACTGTGGACTACGGAGCTGATGCCGAGTACAACCAACACTTCTGGAGTGAAGGCCACTTCCGGCTAGTGACTGATGACACCCCCGACGGTGTGATCTCACGCAGGATCATGATGCCTCAGACTGACGGGACGTTTTCTGCCTCCGCGGACTTCGATGGTGACTGGAGCGGCCAGACCGTCGTCGTGGATTTCATTGCTGACTTCCTCAATGCCACGAGTGGAACCGAGGAGTGGCCGGGTCACTATTCCGAGATTTATGACTTCGTCTACAATCCAGGCCAGAATTCGATGTCTACGACCGCCGGGATTGGAGGATTACCGTGGGATGTGGAGGACAACGTCTCTAAGGAACTGGACGACGGACTGTTCCCCGTGGTCTACGCTGGCTCCGTCGCGGTTGAGTGCAACTGATCTGAGGTCAGCTGCAAATCGGCGCCGCACCAATCCGGCGCCGATTACCCCAACACCGACGCCCGCAGGTACACCGGCCAACGCAGCTCCTGTACCGCATCTCGAGAGCCAGACACACTCTCTATTTGGGACGCGAGTGATTCCACAGGGTCCTTGTGGGTTGCGCGTGGTGGTTACTCGGTCTCTCCCGACCGGTAGAAGTGCACTTCGACCTTCTCGATCGTCGCCAGTCCTTCCTTGATGGCGGCGTCGATTAGAGGCAGGAACTTCTCGACCTTCTCTTCCGTATCCACGATCTCTACCACGATCGGGAGATCGCTCGACAGACGCAGGATCTTGGCGGTGTGGAGCCGGGAGTGTGCGCCGAAACCCTCCAGTCCGCGCAGCACTGTCGCACCCGCCAATCCCTGCTCTCGCGCCTTGCGCACTATCCACTCGTAGAGTGGGAGTCCCTCATGCTTGTCGCTCTCGCCCACGAAAATGCGCAACAACTTGCCGTCTCTAGGAAGCATCATCGTCAGGCCCACCGCGACACGGTTAGAGCGTAGCCCGCCCACACCAGGGCCAGGCCGACCACCACGTGAATCCCAACGTAAGCAGAAGCGCGCAGATATTCCGCGTCTCTGAGCATGCCGAACGACTCATACCCGAAGCTCGAGAACGTTGTGAATCCGCCGAGTACACCGATCAGAACGAACGTGCGGAATTCCGGCGTGAAGAGTTGCCTCGAGTCCATGAGACCGACGAAGGCGCCGATCAACAGACACCCCACGAGATTGACGGCCATTGTGCCATATGGGAAGGTCGCGAGCGGAGATTTCCCCTGTACGAATCCGCTCAGTCCATACCTTAGTACGGCACCGATGAAACCTCCGGATCCCACAACGAACGCATTGATGATGGCGGCTCGCAATCCGGCCTCTCCTTACGAACAGATATTCGCTGGCTTCATGACCCTTCCGACCGGCGGAACTTAGCGGCCGTGATCTCGTACACAAGGCTGTCACGACCGGCTGCGTCCTGGCGCAACCCTGCCCTCACTCCACCAATCTTCTCGACCGCACGCTGCGAACGCAGGTTGTCTCGACCAACCAGAAAGACCACGCGGTCCACGAAGCGAAACGCGTGCTGCAACATCAGTCGTTTCATCTCTCCGTTGTACCTGCCGCCCCAGTGCGACCGTGCCAGGAACGTCCAGCCGATTTCTACTTCGTTACCGTCCTCATCGTACGCGTGATAGCGTGACGAACCGATGACACGCCCACCAGCCCGGTCGATTGCTATCAGGGCACCGCCCGACTCCAACGATTCACGAAACAAGATGCGGAACTGGTCCTCTCGATACCTGTCCTTGGCAGGATGCTGTTCCCAGATGAGGGGATCTGCCGCCACGGCAAAGAGATCATCGAAGTCCTCGGCTCGAAGCGGGCGCAGCTCGACGAGTTCGCCTCTCAGAGTCGGTTGAAGATCGAACGTCATTCTGCACGTAATCAAAGCCGTCCGAACGGCCGCGCAACCTTGTATCTCAGAATAGTTGATGGACGGCGTTTTCGGTCATGGAGAAGCTGCGTCGCTACTGCGTCTGGACAAGCACGACGCGCGCAGTATCTTCGTTGTCTCGTAAGCGCTACGGAAACGGTCGTGCAACTATACCTCCATTCTTCGACACGCTCCTCGGGTACGGGCAGGGGCGAAATCCGGGCCTCTGGCAAATGGTGGATCGAGGCATTATTGCGTACCCATCCCAACGGGATGAGCCGCCTCCGGGCTTCGTGTGTGACACGACCGGCGATCCTATCGTTGGTTCTGGCCTTGCTGGGCGCCCAAGCGGAAGCACAGGGCCTGCGCAGCCAGTTCGCCGAGCTGTTCCGCTTTGGCGGCACCTGTGGTGAAGCGCTGCTGTGTTTGAATGACGCGAGCGGCGCGTCGGTGGCCAACGCCTTCACCGCGTCACTGTCAGAGAACAATCAGCTCATAATAGGATTCGTCTCTGCTGCGATCGGGCAGAGCGTAGCCAACATCCCGGTTCCGGCAACCAGTTCCGGAACGATTCCGGAGTTTGTGGCCGGACGCTTGCTGCCGCGCTCGCTGTCTGCCGGTCCGATCTACGCGGAACGGGCGCCGACATTGGGACGCAATCGTCTGATGGCAGGCACGTACTTTACGTTCCTCGACTTCAACGCGTTGCGCGGCGTTTCGCTCGATGACATGGTGTTCAACTTCCAGCATGTGGATCTCCCGGGCTCGGGACCGCTAGGAGATCCTGTGCAGGAGAACAACATCCTCCAAGTTCAAACCGATCTCGCAGTACGGTTGATGGCTGCGTCCGTGTTCCTGACCTACGGCCTCACGAACTGGCTCGACATCGGCGTGGCAGTCCCGTTCGTACGTACTTCAATCAGTGGCCGCAGTCGAGCACAGATCATCCCGTTCGGTGCCAACACGGTCTACAGTTTTGGTGAGCGGCCACCCAACGAAGATCCCCAGGTGCAGCAGACGAACTTCGTGGAAGGATCTGGAGGAAGAGTTGCTGGGGCTGGGTTACACCCAAGTCCGTGGGTTGGCGATTGTCTCGGCCGAGTTCGGTAGCTTCTCGCCGCACGTCAATGTGGGCTACCGCTACCTGGATCAGCCCAAGTCACTCCAGAACCACGCCGTCGTGGGAAACCTGGGCTTCGATCTGCTGATCACGCCCGGGGTTACTCTCATTGCCGATGCGCTCTCCGAGTGGCAAGTCGACGAGATGTCGCTAACGGTACCGGAGCCGATCCAGTATCAGGAGCCGTTTACTCGTAGCGTGCCGGCGTCGCCGATTCCGAACCGACGCGACGATCGCGTCGATGGCTCGTTCGGCTTCAAGTTCACGCCGCGTGCCGCCGTCAGCGGACTCACGGTTGTGTTGAGCTCGCTTATTCCGCTCAACTCTGGCGGCATGCGATCTAATGCAACGTGGACGCTCGGCGTGGAGTATAAGTTTTGAAGCGCGGTATCGGCTCTTCGGCTGCGCCTTTGCGACGCTTATCCCATTTTCCGGCACGGTGGGCGGTCGGGCTGCTCGCGGTCTGCGTCGGATTCACCGCATGCGATGCGACCGTGACGCCGCCTGACGACCGGCCTACCATCGGTGTGTCACCCCGCAATGTGACGCTACGAACTGCGGCACGCACTCCCGACATCGTCAGCGCCCGCGTCGCCGTGTTCAACAACGGCAGCCTCGGGTCGCTCGACGGTCTGCAGGTGAGTATCACTGATGGAAACGAAGCAGGTTGGCTCGCGGTGTCCGAACCGAACAACGGCACCATCGATGTCGAGGCCACGGCAAGTGGTCTCGACGAGGGCATCTATTCAGCAACCGTCCAACTCGCTCTCGACAACGCGACGAACACTCCCCGAAGCTTCACGGTGACCCTGATTGCGGGTGACGGACCGGTATTCCTGCTGTCGTCGGACACGGTGTGGTTCCACAACCTACCCGTTGATTCCGGGCATGTGTTCGTCAAGTCGGTGGCGCTCGAGAACAGCGGCGGCGGGCAACTGTCTGACGTAACCATCGGCGCCATCACCTATGACCCGCGCGATCAATACCAGGACTGGCTGAGCGTGAATCTCAGACCGGATACCATGGTGCTCGACTTCACGGTGGTGTACGGTCCCCGCCTCTCCTGTCGGACCGACACGTCCGTACATGCGCGGCTCGCAGGCCACCTGTGTTCGGCCGAGTTTGCACTCACGTCCTCGGTCGCAGCCAACAGTCCGTTGACGGTCACTGTGTTGATGGAGTTCGACAACGAACCCACGATCTTCCTGTCGCCCAAGGCGCTCGCATTCACGTCGGTCGAAGGCAGCCCGGTGCCGGCGAGTCAGACAGTGGATCTGAGCTACACGGGAATCGTGGACCTACCACCCTTGACCGAGTACCAAGTGGAGACACCCCTCGATGAAAGCAGTGGCCTCGTCGGTTGGGTCACTGCCTCTGTAGTCGACAGTACCGTCACCGTATCGGCCGACCCGACGGGGATCGCTGCAGGAGTGTACGCAGCTGACATCGAGGTGACACACCCGCCAGTGCTGTCGCGGGGTAACCCCGACACTGCAGTCCTTCCCGACACCATCAAGGTGACGTTGACTGTCGAGCCACCGCCGCCTGCGGATCCCGTGATCGCGTTGTCCACGACGTCGATTACGGTGAGTGCCACTCGATCCGCCACGGTGGAGATCAGCAACGGCGGCGACGGTGTGCTCGACGGGCTTACGGTCTCCGGGCCCGACTGGCTGCTCGCCTTCCTGGATTCGAATGCCGCGCCGGCGACACTCACCGTCTCAATGCATCCGAGCATCGCACCGCCGTCGGGAACCACGTCGGGTCAGATCACGATATCGGCAAACCAGGCGCCGGA
>JARRLJ010000287.1:0-3954 GCA_037387025.1 Gemmatimonadales bacterium | reverse complement strand
GGGTCAGGTCGAATGACGCTTGAATGACGCTTGAATGATACCAGTGTAATAGATAGGTGGCGTTCCACGTGGCCTCGGCAGGCCCTGACGCGATCGACCGGGCGGATCCACTGAGCAGCAAGGGTAGATGGAACGAATGCGCTCGAGTCACCAGCCGAGTTGACCGGAGGGCCTCCACAATTGACCGCCAATTGACGGCACCTAACGAATCTGCACGCATTGGAGCGGGTTGTGCTGGAGACTCCGCCAAAGCCGAATGATTCGGCGAGACGTTTCATTCTGGGACCGTAGGGATCTCGTCCATGTTTGTCCGTCGAACAACCGGTGGCTCGGACCACGCTCCGGGCGGAGCCGGCGAAAGCCGTCCCCACCATCCGTGGCGCACCTTGCAGCCGTCCATGCCATCCACTCCCATACTTAGCACGAACCAGCTCGACACGGGCCAGCGTCACCTACTTGAGCGTGCTCAGGACCACAATGCACTCCAACCCGCCTCGAGCGCCGCAGTTCAACTTCGCACTCTCGGGGTGATAGACCTCCTGGCCGATGACGAAGCTCGTGCCGCGAGAGTGCTCACACAACCGAAGCGGATAGGACTGCTGGCATACCTCGCGGTTTCTGGACCGGGCACCCCTGTGCGAAGGGACACATTGACGGGGATGCTCTGGCCGGAACATGACGATCAGCACGCGCGAGGGGCGCTACGGCAAGCGCTGCACGGATTGCGCACCGGCTTGGGTGAGGATGTTGTCGTGAACCGCGGTGACGGAGAGGTGGGACTGGATCCGGAACGCTTCTGGTGCGATGCCGTTGCATTCCAGTCTGTCCTCGAACGAGGTGACCAGAGTGAAGCAGTGCGGCTGTATTCGGGTCCGTTTCTGAACGGACTTCGCGTGCGCGAGGCCCCGGGATTTGTGCAATGGATGGATAGGGAACGCAGCCGACTTGCGCGAGCACATGAGACGGCTCTCGAGCAGCTAGCTGCGGTGGCGGAGGACGACGGTGATCTACTCGCGGCAGCTGAGTGGTGGGAGCGATTGCTCGAGTCGGATCCGTACAACGCACGAGCCGTGATCCGCCTGATGGAGCTGCTGGAAGCCCTCGGCGAACCGGCACGGGCAATCGAGCACGCGGAGCAGCACGCGATGCTGCTCCACGAAGAGCTGAACGCAGCACCGAACCCCGATGTTGAGAAACTCGCTGACCGGCTGCGCACTCACCCGAAGGCGGTAGCCCGGGTCAGGGGGCAAGGGCAGGACATGCAAGCACCGCAGGCCGCGGAGCAACCATCGCAGAGAGATCGGAAGCAACGCGACGGGGCAGGGAATCGCCGGCGCTGGTTTCTGCTTGCCGCATTCGTCATAGCGGCGGCCATATTGGGCTGGTTTTCCCGATCGGTATACATGCAGCTGGGTGATACGGGAATTCCTGGCATGGCTGTCATTACCATGGGCTACTCAGGACCCGAGGAAGACCGCTTCCTCGCGGAGGGCACGACGGATGCGATTGCTACCCAATTGGTCGCTATGCCCGGACTTCGCGTAAAGAAATATCCCGATAGCTCGGAAGTCGCGGTAGGGCAATATGCGTCCGTTGGCAAGGCTTTGGGGGTCGAGTATCTACTGGTAGGCCACATGTATGTGGAGGAGGGCGACGCTGACGGACGCCAGCTACGGGTAAACACGGAACTCATTAGTGCGTCCGATCACGAACTCATACTCTCGGACACGTATGTCGGACCCGTGGAGATGAGATCTCTGTTCCGATTCCACAGAGATGTCGCGCGGAACATTGCGCGGCGGCTCGACGCCGCGTTGTTCGGTTCGCACACCGATATCGCTGTGTCGATTCCCACGGACAACGTGGAAGCTTGGGAGTACTACCTGCAGGGTCAACAGCACTGGAATCGGGGCTCGCTCCATAACCGCCATGCGCACTGTGCGATCCGGATGTTCGAGGACGCGGTGGCGTTGGACAGCAACTTCACGCTCGCATACGCTGGTCTCGCAAAAGTACACAGCGACATGTGGACACAAACTCGAGATCCGTTCCACCTTGCGGAGGCCGAGCGTGCGCTCGAGCGGACCCTGGCACTCGAGCCTGAAGGGCGCGCTGTGGGGGGTGCGAGGGCTTCCTATGCTTCAGCCCGAGGCGAACACGAGCTTGCTCAGGTGATCCTCGAGGAGGCCGTGCGGGCTAACCCGAATGATGCGGAGTTGCTGGTTCAACTGGGCGAGGTGCAACTGCGCTTGAACTTGTGGGACGCTGCGCTCGTGAATCTGGAACGAGCGTTCGAGCTTGATCCTCAATTACGTCGGGCCGTCATGTCTCTGGCCGAGACGTACTTGTGCGTCCGCCGCTTCGAGGACGCCCGGCGGACGTTTCAAGCCGCGATCCGCTTGGGTGCGGACGAAGCGGACGGATATGGCGGCCTGGCGTGGCTGACAATTGCATCTGGCGGAACCACCGAAGACGCCGAGCGCATCTTGAGCGATGGTATCCAATTGATCGGCTCGGTGGAGGTCATGCGCTGGCTAGTCGCTACCGATGGATACCTGTCGTGGTTCTTGCTGCTGGGGGACGACTTCCATGTGACTCTGGACGAATTCACCGTGGTCACGATGGGTGCCGACTCCGCAGACTACTACCTGGCGCGAGCGTCCTCGCTGCAAGGGAGAGGCAAAGAGTTCTCTGCACGCGTCTACTACGACTCAGCGACGGCCGTGCTGCAAGCACGTGTGGACGGTGGCAACGAGGGAGCGATTCGCCACGGCCTTCTTGGCGTCGCGTACGCCGGTGCTGGGCACTCACTGAAGGGAGTTGCCGCGGCCCGAAAGGGCGTTGAGCTTCTGCCGGTGTCACGGAATGCGTACACGGGTCCGAGGTTGATGTCTTTGCTCGCGCGCGCGCACACCCTGGCGGGTGAATATGGAGCGGCAGTCGACATGCTCCAGGACCTACTCGACCTCAGGTCGTACTACTCGGTCGACGTCTTGAGACTACATCCGGCGTTCGATCCGCTGAGGGCCAATGCTCGGTTCAAACGGCTGGTAGGTGAGCAAGAGTGGTAGGTAGTGTGACTGAACTGCGAGCGAGTGGTGCTGTGTGCCAGCCCATTACTGAGCTACGTGCGTTGGGCACCTTGTCACTGCACGACGCAAGCGGGAGAGACGAGCCTCTCGACTGCTCCCGTCCCAAGCAGTTGGCCCTCTTGTGCCACCTGATGGTAGCGCAACCGCGCGGACCGGTTCGGCGGGACGTCTTGCTGCGGTGCTTCTGGCCGGAAAGTGACGACACGCACGCACGGGGAGCCCTGCGACAGGCGCTGCACGGGTTACGCGCGCGCATCGGTGCTGAGGTGCTCGTCAATAGTAGCGACGGCGAGTTGGCGGTGAATAGAGATGCGTGCCTGTGTGACGTGTGGGCGTTCGAGGATGCCGTGGAGCAGGGTAATGGGGTCGAGGCAGTGAGGTTGTACGGAGGATCGTTTCTTGCCGGGTTCCATCTTCATGGAGTGCCCGACTTTGAGCGCTGGGTCGATAGCGAACGGGAGCGGCTGGCGCGGATGTACCGGGTCGTGCTCGAGCAATTGGCGCAAGCGTGCGAGGAGCGAGGCGCTCATCTCGAAGCGGTAGAGTGGCGCGAGCGGCTAGTGCAGGAGCAGCCATACGACGGCGCACAGGTTTTGCGTTTGATGGAGGCTCTGACTCACGCAGGGGAACGGGCGCGAGCACTGCAGTGTGCCGAGCGATACGAGACACTGCTGAGTGACGAGCTCGATGCGGAGCCAGAGCCCGATATACGCGCGTTCACCGAACGGCTCCGCGCGCACCCCAAAGGGAACGGGACAATCCGGGGCAGGCGGCGCGGCGGCAATAACTCGCAAGCCCAGTTGGCATCACGGCCCGAGCTTGGCCGGACGTACCGAAGAAGAGCTCGCTTCCTCGCGCTGGG